>JBCBZF010001075.1:0-2453 GCA_039815525.1 Bacteroidota bacterium
ACAGAGAACAGAGGGGTCACGCGGATAGAGGAAGAAGAATAACGGCAACTTGCGACTTCACCGGAGACATTTGCCTCATGGCAGTGGGTCGCCGTCCTTACACTGACAATCTCGGTTTGGAAAACATTGGTATGGAGCTTGACCGGGGCCGTATTCCGGTAAATGACC
This sequence comes from Bacteroidota bacterium, assembly GCA_039815525.1. Taxonomy (GTDB): domain Bacteria; phylum Bacteroidota; class Bacteroidia; order J057; family J057; genus JBCAWW01. Next base: position 169 of record JBCBZF010001075.1, read on the forward strand.
ATATGCAGACTTCTGTTGAAGGGATTTATGCAATTGGAGATGTCATTCGGGGCGCCATGCTGGCGCACAAAGCTTCCGAAGAAGGCGTTTTTGTGGCAGAAGCCATCGCCGGGCAGAAACCCCATATCAATTATCGTGCGATTCCAGGCGTGGTGTACACCTGGCCGGAAGTGGCCGGGGTGGGTTATACAGAAGAAGAGCTGAAGAAAGATGGCGTTCCTTATAAAAGCGGCTCATTTTCTTTCCGGGCCAGCGGCCGTGCAAGAGCCAGTATGGACGACAGTTTTGGCTTTGTTAAAATCCTATCCCACAAGGACACTGATGAAATGCTGGGTATGCACATCATTGGTCCAAGGGCAGCAGATATGATCATGGAAGGCGTCATTGGCCTTGAGTTCAGGGCTTCTGCTGAAGACATTGCCATTTTCTCCCATCCGCATCCGACCTTTTCAGAATCTGTGAAAGAAGCGGCCATGGGAGCGACGGCCAACCGCATCATTCATATGTAAGGACACCGGCTCCCAAGTGTTACAGGGCTTCCGAATTGATTTTTTGTTTGTCTACATCTACCATCTATGGCCGAAAACAGCAAAACCGGCAAAGCCCTCGATTCCAGCCTGATCCGCAGATTGCTCAGCTATGTGCGGCCGTATCGCCTGCAATTTGCAGGCGCCCTTGGACTGACCATCCTGACAGCCCTGCTTTCACCAGTGCGACCTCTCCTGGTACAACGGGCACTCGACAATGGCGTGGGTACCGGCGATGGCAACAACCTCCGAATCATCGTGGTGGCTTTGCTCATTCTGCTGATTGTGCAGGCAGTGGTTATGTATCTCAATACGTATCTCACCAATTGGTTGGGGCAAAGCATTATCAGGGACATTCGGAAGCAGGTTTTCAAACATGTATTGAATCTGCGGCTGAAGTATTTTGACAACACGCCTATCGGGCGCCTGCAAACCAGGACCATCAATGATGTCGAAACGCTCAACGATGTCTTCACATCCGGTTTGGTGCGTATTTTAGGGGATTTACTGCAGCTATTTGCCATCATGGCAGCCATGTTTTATGTCAGCTGGGATCTCTCGCTCGCGGTCCTGTCTACCCTACCCCTTTTATTGATTGCGACTTTTATCTTCAAAAATAAAGTCAAGGCCGCTTTCCAGAGAGTTCGTACGTCAGTGAGTGAAATCAATAGCTTTATGCAGGAGCATATCAGTGGCATGTTGATTGTCCATATTTTCAACCGGGAGAAGATTGAGCTGGATAAGTTTGACAAGATCAACCAGGATCTCCGGGGGGCACACCTCAATTCGGTGATGTATTACAGCGTCTTCTATCCGGTCGTGGAAATCATCACCGCTCTGACCCTTGCGATACTGGTTTGGTATGGGGCAGGCACTGTTGTAGAAGGCAAACTGGCTTTTGGCGAGTTGGTGGCCTTTATCATGTTTTCTCAGATGTTTTTCCGGCCCATACGGATGTTGGCTGATCAATTCAATACCCTGCAATTGGGCATGGTGAGTGCCGAACGCATTTTTAATGTTCTCGACACACATGAATTTATTCCAGATACAGGAAAAGAGGAGCTGGTCATACAAGAAAAAAATGCAGTAGGTGTACGCTTTCAAGATGTGAGCTTTGCTTACAATGAACCGGAATGGGTGTTGAAAAATATTTCCTTCCAGGTTGAGCCAGGGCATAAAACGGCTCTGGTGGGTTCTACTGGCTCTGGTAAAACCACCATCATCAATCTCCTGAGTCGCTTTTATGAAATTCAAAAAGGAAAAATTGAAGTTGATGGCCAGTCTATCCACGCGCTCAAACTGGATTCATTGAGAGATGCCATTGGGGTGGTCCTGCAGGATGTATTCTTGTTTTCTGGCTCTGTTCATGACAACATCACCCTCAACAATCCTGATATCAGCCGCGAGCGGGTCATTGAAGCAGCCCGTCGGGTCGGCGCCCATGATTTCATCGAGAAGCTACCCGAAGGCTATGACTATCCGGTTCGGGAGCGTGGTGCAACCCTTTCCTTGGGCCAGCGACAGTTGATTGCTTTTGCCCGGGTCATGGCCTATGATCCCAAGATTCTCGTCATGGACGAGGCCACTGCTAACATTGACACTGAGTCAGAGGAAATTATTCAGCAGGCCATCGAAACAGTCCTCTCGGGCCGCACATCTATTATCATTGCGCACCGGCTGTCAACCATCCAGAAAGCAAATCAAATCATTGTACTGGATCAGGGGGAAATTGTCGAGAAAGGGACCCACCAGGAACTC
>JBCBZF010001123.1:0-2302 GCA_039815525.1 Bacteroidota bacterium
CTTGCCTTGCACTCAGTAGTTGAACAGTTGGCGAGCAAAGGCTATGTAAATGCCTTCCAGCGAACCCAAAATGATACGCTGGATAAAATTTATGAGTACATTTTTCAGAACTTTGACCAGTCAATTTCTCTTGAAGAGATTGCGGGGCTTGCCAATATGAACCCTTCTGCTTTCAGCCGATATTTTAAGCGCATCAATCAAAAAACATTTTCACGTTATGTCAATGAAATCCGGATTGGATTTGCCTGTCGACAACTAATGGAACAAAAGGACAATGTTTCGACCATTTGTTATGAGTCTGGTTTCAACAACCTCTCAAACTTCAACCGACAATTCAGGCTGATCAAGGGAATATCACCTTCTGAATACAGAAAGCAATATCAATCGCAGGACCAATCATGATCCTGCTGACATAAAAAAAAGAGGGCTGTTTCGAGCCCTCTTCTCAATATGTCTATTCAGAAAATCTTCAGCCCTGGGCCACTGCTGTATCACGGGTCAATGGCAATTCATTTTTGGTGAGGATTTCCTTGGCGAGGTTCATATAATTGGTCGCTCCTTTAGAGCGGGCATCAAAAGCCAGTACGGGTACACCGAAGCTTGGCGCTTCACTCAGACGAGTGTTACGGTGAATCACCGTATCAAACACCAGATGCTGTAGCTTTGAACGAACATCAGCGATGACCTGATTAGATAAATTCAGGCGACTGTCGTACATCGTCAATAAGATGCCCTCGTATTGTAAGTCAGTATTGGCACCGCTTTGAATATGACGGATGGTGTTGAGCAATTTTGCCAAACCCTCCAGGGCGAAGTATTCACATTGTACCGGAACAATCACAGAGTCGGAAGCATTCAGGGCGTTCACTGTGATTAAGCCCAATGAAGGTGAACAATCCAGAATGATGAAATCATAGTCATCTTTCACAACTGCGATCGCTTCTTTCATCAAAGTGTGGCGCCCTTGCATGCTGATCATTTCCACCTCTGCACCTATCAGTCCATCGTTGGCTGGTACGATCTCGAGGTTGGGAAACTCCGTCTGCATGATGACATCCCGAATCGTAAAAGGCTCTTCCCCTTCAGCAAGTGCCTCCAACTCTTCATCCGGCGTCCCCAGTTCCAGCATACAGTCATAGATACTGTATTCTACCTCATCCCGGTCTACACCTACCCCCTGCGTCGCGTTGGCCTGAGGATCAGTATCAATCAGAAGGGTTTTATATTCCAATGCAGCGAGACTGGCCGCAAGGTTGATTGCGGTGGTGGTTTTGCCCACGCCACCTTTTTGGTTGGCCAGTGAAATTACTTTACCCATAAGATTTTTTACCTTAGACGAAACAAATATACAAGATTGAAGTTTCCCGTCATCCATTCTTTTCCCAACATCCTGTGTATAACTCTCATTTTTTGCAACTTTCTGTTGATAAGTTGTGGAAATGTAGATAATTCTCCACAAAAGCAGGCAGTTTTCCACATGAATCTGGATGCCGGATTGAAATCTCTTGATCCGGCCTTTGCCCGTTCGCGGTCCCCGATCTGGATGACGGCTCAGCTGTTTAATGGTCTGGTCGAACTGGATGATGAACTAAAGGTCCAGCCAGCCATTGCCCATCGTTGGGATATTTCGGAAGATGGTACCATATATACATTCCATCTGAAACAAGATATCTTTTACCATCGGCATCCAGTCTTTGCCATGGCTGGTTTGGCAGATAGCAGCCGTCATGTTATTGCTACGGACTTTGTGTACAGCTTTAGCCGTATTTGTGATCCGGCAACCGCTTCAACCGGTCAGTGGATTTTCAATGGGAAAATCAAAGGCTTAGCGGCTTTTCAGGCGCAGGAGATTGATCATATTTCAGGATTCCGGGCTGTGGATGACAGTACCTTTCAGATCGAATTGGTGCAGGCTTTCCCGCCTTTGCTGGGATTGCTGGCCATGCCATACGGATTTGTGGTTCCTCACGAGATTGTGGCGCATTATGGCGAAGATTTTCGCGCCCATCCGGTCGGCACCGGGCCCTTCCAATTCTTTCGCTGGGTCGAAGGACAGAGCCTGATTTTGCATCGCAATCCACATTATTTTGAGCAGGAAGCTGGACAGTCTCTTCCCTATCTGGATGCCGTGCAGGTGAGCTTTATTCCCAGCCGCCTTTCTGCATTTATTGAATTTGTGCAGGGGAGAATGGATTTTATCGGTGATTTGGATGCATCCTATAAAGATGAAATTCTCAATCTGGATGGAACCATCAAAGAGGAGTATGCCGAGAAATATCAGTTTGTCCTCACGCCACAACTC
>JBCBZF010000313.1:0-6796 GCA_039815525.1 Bacteroidota bacterium
AAAGCACCGGCAACGACCAGTTCATCTTCATAAACTGCGACATCATAGATTGGTCCGTTGAAGTCTGAGAGTTGAAAAGTTGACCAGGCATCATTATACAAGGTGAAAACCTGCACGGCCGTTGGTCCACCAAAGCCATTGAGATCCAACTGACCCGCTGCGACCAATTGATTGCTCCAGATTGCCAGACTGTGCACCACGCCACCATCTCCAATTTGCTCATAAGACCAATCATTCCCATTCCATTTGGCCAGATTGTAGCCCTCCGGTCCGGCAAATAGTCCACCGGCATATAGATCATTTTCGTAGAGAATCAGGTCTTTGATCATACCATTGAGGCCGCTGCCCAGGCTTTGATATTGATTCCCATCCCAAACTGCAACCTGAGCTGCTGCAACTCCGCCAACCGATTGAAAATCTCCTGCTACGTATAGCAATTGATTGCTTTCATCGGCATAAGTTGCCGTGATGGTGCTGTCGCTGCCATTGCCCAGGGAGCGCCAAAGGACATCAGGCGCATAGCCAGGTTGAATCCAGGCCAATTCATCCAGTGTGAATCCATAGTGCGCTGCCCAGTTTGGCAAGGCTTCTCCCGGAATTTCCCGGATGTAGGCATAATTGATGGCTTCGTGAACGCTTTGCGCCAGTTTCTCGTGTCCGCTTTGGATGATCAGGTGGCCCACGGCACAGGCGACCCCGCGATGATCAATGAAATAAGGTTGACGATTGGCATGATAGCGGTTTTGCGGAAACTCTTTTGCCTCCCAATACTGCTGCAAAACGTCAAGTAAAGCGATCCGTTTGGGCGCTTGGTTGCGATGGCGAAGTTCCGCTTCGACCAGTCGCAGGTGGAGTTGAATACGATCCTTGTCTGAAGCAAACCGGGCTGCTTTGTTCAATACATCAGGATCAGAAAAGTGTTGATGGGTCCATTCCTGGTTGACTTCGATCAGGTGTTGGATTAAAGGAGCGGTTTCGGTCGGTGCAAGCGCTTTTTTTGCCTGTAAGCTGATGATACTTAGCAGGCAGATCATGCTAAGGATGAGTCGTTTCATGTGGTTGTTGAGGTTAAAGGTGAGTCATTGACAAAGGAGCGGAAGACAGTTCACAGAAAAAAGAACAAAATATTGAATTTGTTGAATGAAAGATTGCCAAAACAGATAAGTGATATCTGATAATCAGATAGATATAAATAGTGTATTACTCCTTTGACGAAGTGAAGCCTGATTGTGCTGCATCCGAAAAAACAAGACCTCGCAGGTTTTTAAACCTGCGAGGTCTGATGGTATTTTCGTCAGTTGTTAGGCTTCAGCCTGCTGCTCCCGCCACGCCAGAAAAGCTGCCCCGGCGGCCAGTAAGAGCAAAAGGATTGAGAAAATCATCGAAATCATATTGCCAAAGGCATAGGTACCCGGCTCAAATTTGAATTCGATGGTGTGCTCACCAGCGGGAACATTGATGCCACGCAGAATGTAATTGGCGCGGAAGTGATCCACTTTTTGTCCATCCAGATACGCCTGCCATCCTTTACCACTATTGTAATAGACTTCAGAGAAGATCGCGACCTGTGGCGAAGCCACTTTGGTAGAGTAGGTGAGATGATTGGGCTTCCAGTCCGTCAAAGTAATGCGTGCGGCTGGATCAGCAGAGATATTGGCTGGGAGCTGGTCTCCGTACTTGCTGGCATCTACCACGGCTACGTTGCGGGGATTGATGTCATTCAGCGCATTGATTTCCTCGTCTGGCGTTTGCACCTGTTGGATGCGATTGACAAACCACGCATTGCCGTAAGCGGAGAGATTTTGCAATGGTCTGCCTTCGGGATTAAGGATGAAATAACGGGTGTTGAGCATGTTGAGGGTTCCCAGTTTTGACATACCGGCCCTGAGCAAAGAATCATTGCGATTGCTTTGGTAAGCATTGATCACGCCGATAAATTCATTCATCTCTGGTCCCAGATGCCGGCTGATCATATCTGAGTAGCGACGGAGTTTGGCCGCATGATATCCACCCACATTCTTGTGATGGTAAGACGTCATGGATTCATTCCAGGTGTCAGTGGTCAGATTCAGTACCCTGAAATTGGGATCTTTGTCCTGGAGGATAAAATTATCAGCCTGGGTCGGCCTGAAGTTGGCCTCGTATTGCCTTTGAGAGATAAAGCTGTCCTCATTGAGATAGCGCCGGTTGATTGGCAGCATATCGGCCACCATCAGCAAGGCCAGGCCACCAGCCAGGATCGGGAGTTTGATGTTTTGGCGGATAAACAAAAACAACAAACCACCGGAAAGCAGGATGAATAGAAGCGAGCGGAGTGCATCATTGCGCATCAGAACGCCCCGGTCTTCGATGGCCGCATCAATGAATTGTTGCACCTGGGCCTGACTGGTCTGCTGTCCCAACATGCGGGAAAATTTACTCAGGTCAGAATTGTATTGAGATTCATTGGTGAAGTCAAACATCGATGGACCAAGCAGGGCAAAGAAAAGCGCCAAGCCACCGACAATGCCTGCGGCAATCATCAGCTTTTTCTGCAAATCGCCGAAGTTTTTCGCTTGAACCCGTTTGATGACCTGATCCACAGCCAGAATGCCCAGCAGTGGCATGGTGAATTCTGCAATCACTAGGATGATCGATGGTGCCCGGAATTTGTTGTAGGCAGGCAAATAGTTGAACAAAAATTCATTGAAGCCCATAAAATTTCTGCCCCAGGACATCATCAGGCTGACGATTGTCATGCCCAACAGCCACCACTTGAGGTTGCCTGGAACAATCAACAGACCAAGTACAAACAGGAAACAAATGATGGCGCCTACATACACTGGCCCGGAAGTACCGGGTTGATCCCCCCAATAGGTGGGCCAGCGCTCAACCGCTCTTTTGGCCTGGGCCGCACCACCACGGGCTTTCATCAGATTGAAGGTTGCATTTTCGCCTACATTCCCCACTGACCCACCTCCGGTTATATTGGGGACCAACAGACTGAAACTTTCAAATTTACCATAGCTCCACCGAAAGGCATATTCAGGGTCCAGTCCACTGCTTTCTGCCTGCTCTGCTTTCAACTCAGATTTGCCGCGAATGGTCTCCGCTGCATACTCCTGTGTGGTCAGCAGACGACCCGCATTGGGACCAACCCCTAAAATGGCTGCAATGATTAAGGCACCGGAAGCTTTGGCAAAATTAGGAAGCGTTTTCTCCCGAAGGGCATCCACAAAATAAGCAATCCCCAGACCGAGCACCATTAAGGCCAGATAATAGGTAATCTGATAGTGATTGGTGGTGATTTCCAGGGCCAGAAAAAAAGCAGTCATGGCGGCGCCAAGCAAATACTTCCCTCGATAGGTCATAATGATCCCAGCAATCACCGGTGCCATATAGGCAATTGCATTGGCCTTCGAGGTGTGTCCTGCCCCCAGAATGATGAAGAAATAAGAAGAGAGCGCAAAAGCTGCGGCCCCCACAGCGCTTACCAGCGGATTGACACGTAAGGTCAACAACAACAAATAAAAGCCCAGAAAACACATAAATATGTAATTGGCGGGTCGGGGAATCCCCAACCAAAGGACTTTGTTGATTTGATGGAAAAGATCGCCGGTGAAGACGGTATTGGTTTGAAAAGCCGGCATTCCACTGAAGAGACTGCTGACCCAGAGGGCTTCTTCGCCAGTTTCTTCCCGAAAATCCACTGTTTCCTTGGCCATGCCCTGAAACTGGATGATGTCATGTTGATTGACACGTTTTCCGTCCAGGACGGCAGGTTTGAAATATCCGACAACGATCAGGAGAAAAGCGAGAATGATGCCTCCGTGGGTAATCAGATTTTTCTGCCAGGCAGGCTGTTCATTTCGTTGAGGTGCGGCTTTTTTCGCTTGCTTCTTGGCCATTTGATTGGATTGTCAATGCTTCGGTGGGCTAAGGTAAGGATTTCAGAGGGAAGTCCCATTGAGCCAGAAGGAAATACAAATGATGCTCTCAAGGGTTCAAAAAAAAATAATGACAGCCTCTTTTCACCTCAGGAATGGAAGAACCTTCTCCTGATTCTGTGGATTTATGATAAAAAGGTGTCACTTTGGAGAAGCATTCCCTCATAACTAAACAGCCGAACCATGAACAGAATCATCATTGTCATTTTTTTTCTGGGGCTCGTCATTGTTGGTGGACTGATCTTTCTGTCCAGCTACCCAGCAGGCTACTCTGATCCTTCAACTGAAGAGCAGATTGATTCTGTTCAAACGCTTCAGATGACGCTAACCAGCGAGGTGTTGAAGATGAATATCGATTCAAGCCTGGTCATCGGTGAACAATTCAGATCAGGACATGTAAAACGCTCTGATTTATCAGACTACCTGACCCTAACGGATGATGGCTATTCTATTGACTTGAAGCATCATAGTCTCCTGACATCTGCTACAGTTATCGGAGACACCATTTATACTTCCGGCGGTTTTGGGAGCAAAAAGTATTTTGCTTTTGGGCTTGAAAGCGGCCAACTGATCTGGGCCATTGACCTGGATGATGATGGCCCCTCCCCGGCGGTGCAGCAGGACTCCCTCCTGATTTTCAATACCGAATCCTGTACCATTTTTGCGATCAATCGTTTTTCAGGAGAAATGGTGTGGTCCTATTGGCTGGGAGATCCTTTATTGTCCACACCGATGCTGGCCCATGGCAATGTCTACACGACCTACCCCAATCTGACCATGTATGTGGATTCCACGCTTTCGGCTTCTTACCAGAGAATCAAACCACGGAATCCGTTTATTTCTATCAATGCGCAAAACGGAGACATCAATTGGCAGAAATGGCTGGATGGCGATGTTTTGGTGAGTCCAGTGGCATATGAAGGCAATATTTTTCTGACCAGTTTCCCCGGAACGGTCTACAAAATCGATGCAAAGAGTGGCGACATTCTGGCGGCTGTTTCCCTGCATGCAACTTCTCCACCGACCATCGCTGATGGGAAAGTATTTGTGGCCAAAAGAGTGGAAGGCGATACAATTCGTGAATCCATTGCGGTGCTGCGCGCATCTGATCTGGCATTCATGGATGAGTTCCATGCCGTTGATGCGCCTCATCTGGATCAAAATATTCAGCAGAATTCTGACCTGAAATCCAAGTCCATGTATCTGGATGCCGCCAATGGCTTTTCTGCCGGCGCGCCACTTACAGCCAATGCACGAGCGGCTGAAAGGAACATTGGGCAGTCAAATGTATCTTCTTTTCAGACTTTCCAGGCCTCAACCATCGTCTACCAGTTCGCGAAACTTTTTTGCCTGAAAGGAAACACCATCTATCGGATCGATGCGAAAGAAAAAACCACAGATTGGACATATCGGATCGATGGCGACATGAAAAAGCATGGTGGCACCATGGCAACAACCCCACTTGTGACGGAAAAGTATGTGGTAACGGTTTCCTACACTGGCCAATTGCTGGTTCTCAGTACCGAAGATGGGCGCCTGCTATTTGAAAAGGATTTGAAGAAAAATGTACGAACTGCACCAGTGATTTCTCACGGGCTGGTGTTTGTTCCCACCACTGATGGGCAGTTGATGTGTGTGGACACAAAACTGCCGGATCTGGATGGATGGGGAATGTTTATGAAAAACAATACGCACAATCTTAGCGTGGAAAAACCATTGGAAAGCTAGGCATTCGCTACGCATGAGTCTGCAACAGTTTGGTGAGAGAATCCTGCCAGACGGCTTTTTATTTTCAGCCGCAAATGCCCTTGATTCTCCATTTTGTAAAACCATCTGCCTCATCTGCCCGTACAGTCATTCTGAACAGCACAATTGTAGAATTATGTTTTTGCTTCATTCCTTCATATAACAGCAGCGCCATTTCATCTGTGATCTCATCACACCACTGCGCGCCCGACCGAAACCCGGTACCATTTTTACGTTTTGATTGACTCTGCCTCCCGGCAAGAGTGATTGCTGATTTTTTTACCTCTATTTTTATTTCTCCATGGGAAATCTCATGCAGGCGTTTGACGCCTACAGTAATTTTGAACCCAACGCTTATTTTGCTTTGTGCTATGATGCGGTGCCCAGCACCCTGACCCTCAAGCTTGCTGTCAAAGAAGGGCAACAACATTTTGATCCAGTGATCCGGATGCTTCATCGACTGCACCCCCAACTGGTGCCGGTTTTCAAAAGCTGGTCGGCGGAAGATCATCAGTCCGCGCAGCCCAAAGAAGATTTTATCGACGAACTCCTGTTCAAAAGTACCAGCCAGGCTTTGATGATTCATATCCGGGCAGAAAAAGAACGGATGTACGTCGAATACTTATACGATCTGGCTGATCAAGAATTGGAAATGCAAGTGATACAGGCATATCAGGATGTGCGCCAAGGCTTTGGGGAGCAAAAGGAAGCCTGTTTCAAGGTGTTGTCGCGTGATGAACGCTGTTTTTTTACAGAGAAAATCGCAACCGGACAGATCGAAACGCTTGATGTTGACAGCCATTACAATGACGATTTCGCCCCAGTCAATCATTGTATTCAGGCGTCGATGCAGCAAGAAATATCCGGACTAATTTTATTGCATGGCAAGCCTGGCACCGGTAAAACCTCTTACATCAAAAACCTTATTCATTCTTATCCCAAAACAGAATTCATTTTTGTCCAGAATGAGTTTGTCCAAGAATTGCTCAAACCGCAGTTTATTTCTTTTCTGCTCAAAAACCGTAATTCTGTCTTGATCATTGAAGATGCCGAAAAGGTGGTCATGTCCCGCGAATATGCTGGGGAAGACTCAGTGGTCTCGACCATTCTACAGTTGACTGATG
>JBCBZF010001300.1:0-1615 GCA_039815525.1 Bacteroidota bacterium
CTCATTGGGTGAGGAACGAAGTGAGGGGAGTGAGCCAAAATCCCGGATTTTGGAAAACGAGGTTAAAAAATCCTTCAGGATCTTTGCGTCTTGGTTTCTTTGCGTTCATTCCTTTTGGGAGACTTGAATCATTTCTGCTTCGCTAAGATACTGGAAGTTTGGATTCTGTCTCACGCTTTTGTGTAAGCGGTTGAAAATGCTGTGAATCCGCTATCTTTGGACAATGCATCACCTCTCCTACATCTTTGGCGCAATCTGTTCTATTCCTCTTTTGCCCTTTCTCTATTTTCAGGCAAAAGCAGTCAGGAAAGCAGTACCCAGCTTACCGGAAGCAGATGTGCCATTCGGAATGGTCAACAAAGGAGCTGCTGTAAGCAAACGTTTACTGGTGATTGGAGAAAGCACAATGGCCGGATTGGGTGTCCAAAAGCATCAGGACGGTTTTGCCGGGGCGTTTGCCACCGCCTGGGCAGATGCGCTGCAGGTCAATGTCAACTGGCGCGTGTATGCGAAGAGTGGATTCACGGCCAAAGAAGTAAGGGAACAGATTTTACCAGACATTTTTACTGCTAAAGAAAGTGCTGACCTCATTTTGATCGGACTAGGTGGTAATGAAGCCTTTACCCTCAATCCTACCTGGCGTTGGCAGAAGGAAAGCAAGAAACTGGTTGACGCTCTCAGGCAGCATTTTCCAGATTGTCCGATCCTCTTCACCAATATGCCGCCCATCCGGGAGTTTCCGGCTTTCACATCATTGATGCAGTTTGTCCTGGGCAGTCTGGTTGAACTGCACGGAAGAGTTCTGGTGGATACAGTCAGGTCAATGGACAATGTGTATGCCTATGGCCGGGTCATCACCGTTTCAGACTGGATGAAACGGCTGGAAATTGAGGGAGACATCCGTGATTTTTTCAGTGATGGAGTCCATCCTTCGCAATTTACCTATCAGGTATGGGCCAGAGACACACTTCAATGGTGGAACAATAAACAATTGATCATCAAATAAATAGATTCGCCAATATGAAGCCCGTAGAAATCCCCATTAGTAAAAAGAAGCTCACCCTTGGGGTCCTTGGGGCTATGCTATTCATTGCCGGTGGGGTCTGGATGTTTTTTCATGCCTCTACCACAGCAGAGCGCCACAATCCTTATGTCATCAAAACGATTGGCGTCGCTTCAGTCCTGATTTTCTCTATGCTGCTGATTCTCTTGATTCGTCGGATCATATCAGGTAAAAATGGGCTATGGATTGATGAGAAAGGGATCACAGATCATTCAAACGAAGTCAGTGTCGGCCTGATAAAGTGGACAGATATCATTGGTTTTCGAAAGAAAGAGCTGATGGCAACCAAAGTGCTGCTTGTTGATGTACATGATCCCCAAAAATTTATTGCCCGCGCAGAAAGAAGAATTCAAAAGAATCTCCTGAAAAGTAATCTGAAGAGTTTCCAAACACCGATTAGCCTTTCAGCCAACAGTCTACAGATCAAATTTGATGAGTTGGAGGCAATTGTTTGGGAGCAATTTCAGTATTATCAGGAGAGAGAGGAATAATATACCGAACGTGAAATGCTTTGGGAAAATAAAAGCATTTCACTTCTCGGCATACCCTCAA
>JBCBZF010001025.1:0-2619 GCA_039815525.1 Bacteroidota bacterium
CATCGACAGGCGGGGTTGGGTTTGTGAATCAATAATCTGCCAGAAAGCGAAAAACAGTGTGAAGGATATCACTTGGAGTAGTAAGCAGGGTAATTTGTTTTCCCTTAGAAGAACCGCTTTTTATCGATACTTTATAGAATCTAAGCTGCGGGTATCCATCATCGCCTGTGGATTGATCAGCCCGACATACATCACCAGAAAAAATCATGAAATTTCCCCCGCAGTCAAGCCCCCTCAAAAAAGTGTTACCGTACAGCAAATGCATAAGCTTCATTTGTTGTTTAACATTCATCTCCTGTTCGGAGAACATCAACCTAAATACGCCTACTGTCGCACCACTTTTCCCAAACTCGATTGTTTCTACGGAGATCGATTTTATCAAATCGACAGATCCTGACGCTTTTGTGCGTCTTACATTTATTGGGCAGGCGGACAAGGAAATGCCGGATAAGCGAAACAATGACCTATTTGATGTCAATACTTATGTTTTTGAAGCAAGTTTTACGGACGGCAAAGTGGTAGAGATTTGGGCCCACAGTTCGTTTGGAAGTGAAATGGCTGCAAAAGAATATGCCGAAAAGCTTGGTCCCAGATTAGGGAAACTACCTGAAGTGATGCGGAATCCCCTTTCCCATGTGGTCCTGCATAAAGGAGATGAAGGTGCATTTGCAGAGGCTGCGGCCAACTTTTTTGTTCTGTATTCTGACAATATGGATGAACGCATTGACAATAATGATCTGGAAGAAACGGTTTTCCATGAATCTGTCCATGCAAGTTTAGACGCCATGCATCTCGAAAATGATGCCTGGCTGGCAGCGCAGAATGATGACAATGCCTTTATCACCGAATACGCCCAAGACATTCCCATTAAAGAGGACTTAGCAGAAAGTGCCCTCTTTGTGTACACCATGAAAACCTATCCCGGTCGTCTATCAAACGAGATTGAGAGCTGGGTTCGTGAGAACATCCCCAATCGGTACGCATATATTTCTCAGATTTTTCCGTAGTGAATGGCAGGAGATTGATGGTCGAATGAATGCATTGGAGAATTCTCTTTCTTCCAAACCGCTGATCGTGAAGGCATGCTGAAAGAGAAAAACACAGCATGCTGTGTCCCTCCATTTTGCTTTCCATATAGAAAAGGCCTAAGTCCGGGCCTATTGTTAAGGCCCCCAAACGACAGACACCATGAGCAAAACCACAAAAAGAAACATCAGCGTCGATGGAAGGACATACACTTGGACGCTCAAAGGCAATCGCATCGATGGCGATGAACAGATGATCAGGGTTCACGAAGGCCGCAATACGAAAAGTATTTTGTACATCGACCCCTATCCCTGGGACTTTGAAATTCGACCGCAAGCAATTGTAGGAGCGATTCGCTTTGCCCTCAAGCAAGGCTGGAAACCGCAAGAAGCAAATCATGGGCTGGCCATTTCCATGGAGGAAGGTGCGTTTTGTGTTATACCAAAGAGGGATACGTTGCTGCGTTGAGGGAGGCCGGTCAATACCGATGAGCAGCGTCTTAAGCATGCAAAAGCCATACGAAAGAAAGTGTACCAAGCCATTGCGGAAGCATAAAAATATATTTAGCCCTATATTATCCCAGCACGAGTTTCCATAACACACCCCTGCACCAATTCCGTATGATGAAAGAAAGCTCACACCCGATTGTTCGTGCTGATCGCATTCAGTCGCTGGACGTATTGAGAGGCTTTGCCATCCTGGGCATCCTGATCATGAACATCCAAAGTTATGCCATGCCGGGAGCCGCTTACTCGAATCCCATGGCTTTCGGCGACATGACAGGCTTGAACAAATGGGTCTGGATCCTCAGCCATATCTTCGCAGATCAGAAGTTCATGACCATCTTTTCGATCCTCTATGGGGCGGGGGTGGTCCTCGTAACCCAGAATGCGGAGAAAAGAAATGGCAAATCCGCCGGCCTGCATTATCGAAGGACCTTTTGGTTACTGCTCATTGGTCTGATACACGCACACCTGATCTGGTACGGCGACATCCTGGTCCCTTATGCCATCTGTGCCTGTTTCGTCTACTTTTTCAGGAAAGTTCGGCCATCCCGCTTGCTGATCAGCGGCCTTGTCTTTCTCTCTGTGCATACTTTCATCTATCTCATGATGGGCTGGAGTTTGCCCTACTGGCCGGAAGAAGCCGTCGCCGGTACAAGGGCTGGCTGGCTACCCGATGCGGCTACGCTGGAGGCCGAGATTCAGGCCTTTACCGGAGGATTTGGGGAGCGGATTGCCCACAATTCAACCCAGGCATTGATGCTGGAAACAGTGGTCTTCCTGCTGATATTCTTATGGCGTGCTGGTGGCCTGATGCTGGTTGGGATGGCCTTTTTCAAATGGGGCATTCTGACGGCCCAACGGTCGAAAACCTTTTACCTGCGTGGCTGGGTCATCAGTTGGGCGATCGGATTGCCGATTGTTATCTATGGGGTCGTTCAAAACTATGCAGCGGACTTTTCCTTTGAATATGCCATGTTTATCGGTTCTCAATACAATTACTGGGGGAGGAATTGATAACCCCGGTTGGGAGAACCGGTCCACATAGTCTTGAGGCGTTCTCAGGATCAGGCACGCGTCTTCAGCGAAG
>JBCBZF010001320.1:0-1515 GCA_039815525.1 Bacteroidota bacterium
AAATGTTAAAGCTGGATAAGGTTTTGTTAAGAGGAGCGAGGTAGGAGGGGCGGGGAGCGAGTACTTAGCGTCTTGGGATATCAGGAGAGAACGAACCAATAAAACCAATAAAGTTCTGACTCGCCCCTCTCACCTCTCACCTCGCTCCTAGTTCAGCATCCACCTCCAGATCAGCCAGCTGAGCACGGTCATTTCGAGGAAAGGTGCGAGGGATTTACGAAGTGTCGAGAGGGCCTTCCCCATCTGATTTTCTACTGTTTTGGGCGAAATCTCCAATACGTCTGCAATTTCCTGATAGCTCATGCCTTCGAATTTACTCAGAATAAAGACTTCCCGGCAGCGTGGGGGCAATTCCTGCAAGGCATCCTGAATCCTCTGCTGCCAAAGGGCCGCTTCAGCTTCTCTTTCTACCACATCCTCCTGTTCAATTTTTTGAAGGAAAACCTGGTTCAACTCGGCATGGCGTTGCGTCTTTTGAATCTCATTGAGGGCGAGATTTTTGGCTGCAGTATATAAATAGGCTTTGAGGGACGTTGTGATGAGGAGGTCAGAACGTTTGTTCCACATGCGGACAAAGACTTCCTGCGAAAGATCTTCGGCCTGATCCCAGTCCCGGACTTTTTGATAGACAAAGCGCACCAATGGTGTATAGTACAGCCGAAACAACTCTTCTAATGCGCTGCTATCGTGATTGGCAATCCGGTTGAGTAATATTTGTTCCTGTCGGTCCAGGGCCATGGCTCAAGTTACACATCAATTGAACAATAAATATACCAGTGCTGGATTTTGAAGAGGGGGATTCGTTGCTTTGCAGCGATGAAGCCATACGCCGAACTTCTCCGTCCGCACCAATACGTCAAAAACGTATTCCTTTTTCTGCCTGCCTTTTTTGCCTTGCGCATCACTGAATGGCTGGTGATACAGGATACACTGCTGGGATTCATTGGCTTCAGTCTTGTGGCCAGCTCCGTGTACATTCTCAATGATTATATGGATCGGGATGCGGACCGTATGCATCCCCGCAAAAAAGACCGACCGCTGGCTGCCGGGACCGTGCCAGTCAATGCTGCCTTTGTGATGTTTGGCGTGTGTTTGTTGGGTGGTTTGGGGCTGATTTTCTGGTTGGACCAGGAGGCGTTTTACTGGCAGCTTGGTTATTTCATCATGAATGTCCTTTATACCTTTCGGCTGAAGCATATTCCTATTTTGGATGTGAGCATTATCTCTATCGGGTTTGTGATCCGGATCATGGTTGGTGGGCTGGTGGTGGAAGGGCATGTTCCCATCTCCATGTGGATTGTCCTAATGACCTTTCTAGGCGCATTGTTTTTGGCTTTGGCCAAAAGAAGAGACGATGTGCTGCTGGCAGCAGACGGTAGGGAAGTTCGAAAATCCATTAGTGGCTACAATCTGGAATTCATCAATGGGGCCATGATGATTATGGCTTCGGTCTTGATCGTCTCTTATATTTCCTACACGATATCTGAAGAGGTGCAGCAACGTTTTGGCGAGACC
>JBCBZF010000643.1:0-4268 GCA_039815525.1 Bacteroidota bacterium
CACGGATGGTGAATACTTGGCTGCCGGCGTGGCAGGGCTACGCCAAGCGAGCTGTCGCGGGCGTCCACACGTTCCCGGAGATGCACGAGCCCATCGCGGAAACAAAGCGCCATGTCCCGGTTTCTCTTTGTTTGTCTTACAGTAAAATCATCAGAGCCGGAATAAACGCCAGCCCTGACAGGACAATCCCAATCACAGACGCGACCAGATTACGCCGATGGCGTGGTTCTCCCAGTGAGATGATCCCAGCGAAGACCCCAATCACGGCCATGGCCCCGGCAATCCAGAGCACTGGTGTGACCAGACTGGCTGAACTCGCCACCATCAGACCCTCCACCAGCAAGAGCGTCACCAACTCCAACATCGCGGCGAAGACGCCCATGAAGAGAGACAGACTGACCCAGGAAAAACGTTTGCGACCGCGTTTTTCTTTGGTTGGATGGTCCGCATCCCGGCCGAAGTTTTCAACTTCGGTCTGGTTGTATTCGTAGGTGTCTGGTCCGAGTTGGTTGGCGTGGGCGGGTACAAGAAATCCCAAGAAGCAAAGGAGCAAAATCAGATATGGTTGCATCCTCGACAGATTAAAAGCTGTTACTGCTCCAAATGCAAGGAAGGTGCCAGAGATCTGTCTGATTGTTGAGAAATCAAGATTTTTTACGCAAGGGACTGACCATTAGCCTGACTGCTTTCACTGCTTTTTGTGAACATGGTTGATCCCACAATTCTCCCCGTGCTTTCTAAGCTGAATTCCCCCTCGTTCTCAAAGAACTCAAACAGCGATCGAAGCCCTTTTGAGATTGCCCCTCCAAAAAAATTCGCCCCTTTGCTACGATATGTATATTTTGGCTGTGATACGAGAAGTGGTTAATTCTTCTCATGGAAAACAACCATGATGTATGGTAATAAACTTAGAAAGTATTGATCCTACCGATTGCGATGGCCGGATAAGCCGCTTTTTTAATTGGTTATCTGATAATGGCCTCTATGAAGTCAACCGAAAATTGATAAAACAAACCGATGGAATATCTGAAGGAACAACCAATTCATACCTAGATTTTGCGGATACATCATTCTTAAGTTTTGATCAGCTTGTGATAAGAAAGTTTCAATTTGGAAAAAAATTCACGGTAGAACTTAAATCCCGTATTGATCCGCTGAACAAAGAAAAATTAGATCTTATCTGTAAGCCTCTTCATGATATTTTGGGGAACGATTCCAACGGACAGCATATTGAAGGATATTTTAACAGGCGGAATGTCTTTGGGCAGATTACTTTTGACTGGGCGTTCGATGAGTTCGGAAAAATTATTCATGGCTCATCAGAAGGTAAAAGGCATATAGGCATATACCTTTGTTGTTCCCAAGATCAAAGCTCCCTCTTGATATCCAGTGGAGAGCTATTTCTTGACCTAAAAAGACTAGAAAGTGGTCGCTAGCAGTAGGTTTTCAGAATAAAGTAAGACCTGGATGCCTGGCGTCAGACGTCTGGATAGGTCTACTTTCAGCAAGCAATCCTTCCTGAGCGATAGATAAGCGAATTCGAGATACGTATCATGGTCTCATAAATTGACGCATGATTTTTCTCTTTTCTCGATCACACTTTTAGTGAACCTACATCAAGATTTCAGCCCAAACTGCTTCTGTACGATCTTGTCCAGTATGTTTTCGGGGACCAAATACGTCAATACTTTGAGCAATGCTCCATTACTGGCCAACAAATAGCGGGTGCGCGGACGCGGCTTTTCAAAAATCCGGAGCATTTTTCCTCCCAGTTGTTCGCTGGTCAGCGCATTGCTTTTTTCCTGCTCCGCCAGAGCTTCAAACTTCTCAATGGCCGGAACATAATCGGTCTCCTCAAATTTTCCAGCCAATGCAGTTTTGTTCCAAATGGCCGTTTTGACGGCACCCGGTGCAATGATCACCACTTTGATGCCGTATAAAGCCAATTCCCGCCGCAAGGCGTGCGTCATGCCTTCCAGTCCGAATTTGCTGGCAGCATAGGCACCGGTGAATGGCATGGCAATTTTCCCACCCACAGAACTGACATTGAGAATGCGACCCGGCGCCATGGGATGATTCGCCCGGGCACCAAGCAGGGGCGCAAAAGCCTGCGTAACCGCCAGGACGCCCATCACATTGACGGCGAGCTGCTGCTGCATGCGTTCGCGACTGATGTGCAGCAATGGTCCGCTTACCGCAATGCCGGCATTGTTGATCAGACCATCGATGCCCCGGCCGGATACGGCTTCGTTGACGGTTTCTACTGCTTTGGCCAGACCTTCCGGATCAGTAACATCAAAGATGAGTGGAACAAATTGATCGCCCAGTTCTTGTTGCAGTGTCTGCGCATCGGAGGCTTTGCGCAGGCTGCCGAATACCCGATAACCACGGGCAGCAAATATCCGGGCACAGCCTTCCCCGATACCGGTCGAAACACCAGTAATGACGATATTTTTTTGAAAAGAAGCATTCATGTTGGGGGTATGTTTGTTTGATTAAGGTTTGTCAATGTATGTTCATCTGCCTGAAATCCACTGATAGTTATCTGCTTTAATCGCTAAGAGACCAGCCCAATCACAAGTGTCGTTCTGTGATTCAATTGGGCCAAGGATCCATTCTCTTTGATGAATGTCTACGGATCGCCGACAAAAAGAAACGCAAGCTGTTTCTGCCTGATCTTGCTCTCCTTTATCATAGCGCCACAGCTCATTTTCATCATCAAACGACAGCCGATAGAATGATTTCTTCACCTTGCAGGGAGATACATAAAAGGGCTCAACCTGCTTTCCTGTACATTGGTCGGAAAAATATGGGTCTTGAGCAACAAATGAGGCCAGGATATGAAAATTTAGCTTATGTTTTGGGAAAGATCGGCTGGAAATCGGCCAACCATTGTCCTTACATTTGTGCTCTGATGATTCCATTTTTGCTGAAATCCTCTTCCCGTTTGCTTCAGGTGCCGCTTTTGACACTCCTGCTGGTGATATGCAGCAATGGCTTACTGGCGCAATCTGCGATAGAGCAATTACGGGTACAATGGTATGAACTCGACGGGGAAATATACTGGACCATGACGACGAGCAGTGATTTGTCTCATTTCGAGATCGACCGCTCAGTCAATGGCGTTGATTTTGCAATGATTGGCCGGATGGACCCCCACCACGATAGCAAATATATGTTTGCTGACAAAAACGCTGACCGACTTGATCTGAAACATTGGTTTTACCGGATACGGCCAATCGGGAAAGACACAATTTATGCAGCCAGCCCGGTTCTCCGTTTGGAGAAGCGCATGGAATACAAACCGATCGTCATTTCGTTTCCCAGTGTATTCAATGATAAGCTGAGCATTTCCTACCAGGTCAACCGGGGGCAGATCCGTTCTCTGATTGTCCAGGATAAATTGGGGAAAGCCTTTGCCGTCCGCGAGAATCCACGCCAAAGAGGCAGATGGGCCATCGCCAGTAGTGAATGGCCTGATGGGACCTATTATCTCAAATTGCAAACCGATCAGCAAAAACGCGTTTACAAGCTTCAAAAGGAGTGATCAAGCGCTTTTGAGTAGCTGTCGCAGAGACAAAATGTGCAGGTAGTAAGCCAAAGGCACCAAGATCCCTGGCAGAAAGACATAGGGAAAAAGAACCACAATGGTATTAGCAGGTTCGTTCATGAACACCCGCAGTGGTGTAGGCGTGGAGAGCAAGGCGGTAATGACAATATTCGCCAGCAAGATCAGGCCGAAAATATTCCAGATAATACCTGCCCGCTTTTGGATGTTGCCAGATCGAAAAAATAGAAATGCCGCAAAAGGAGCGGTCAAGCCGACCAACACATCCAGATTTCTTCCTTCAAAACTCATCTGAACCGGAATCACATTGTCCAGAAACAGGAGCCACAACAATCCTTCCACCACAATCCTGAATGCCTGCAAATACACCAACCAGGAGGCAGGAATATGGGCTAAAACACGTTGAAAAGCAGCCGATCGCAAAATAAGAACCAATGTAACGAGCGGTACAATTAACACAATCAGGAAGGGCGGCGGCAATTCGAAATTGTAGAGAAAACCAGAAAGGGACAGCAAGCTCAGGATCGCCAGCCAGGCAAGACTCCCCATCAAAAAGCGCGTCTGAATTTTTTGGCGGAAGACCTCACCTTCTTTCTCTGCTGCTTTCCCCAGGCCAACATACACGAGGCCGAGACAAAGAATGCTCAAAGCGATAAAACCAATTTGTGTGATCAGTGTGTATTCCATCGGTCTATTTTTC
>JBCBZF010000324.1:0-6671 GCA_039815525.1 Bacteroidota bacterium
CTCATAATCAGCAAGGAATTTATCTCAAGCCATTGTTCTTATTCAGGGTCTTTCATCCGCCTGTGCTGATTCCCTGGCAGGAAATTCAGAAAGTAGACGATCAAAAAATGTTTTTTCAGGCGCTCAAATTCGTGCGTATCGGACAGCCTCATGTGGTTTCACTTGGTCTGCGACCAGCTTTGTTTCGGAAGCTACCGATTGACCAGCTTTCGTGAAGGCTCAATTTGGCAGCGCCCTAAATAAACCTTCGGTCCATTGGGCGGTTTATACTGCATGAGCGAAACGACCACGACGATTGCATCCGTCCACCAACAAGCCCGCCAACTTCTCAAGGCACTATGTGCCGGTCTGTACGAACGTGAAGAAGCGGTCAGCCTGGCTTTGTTGAGTGCGGTGGCTGGTGAGAGTATTTTTTTGCTGGGGCCTCCTGGGGTGGGCAAAAGCTTGATCGCACGGCGATTGAAGCATGCTTTTCTCGATGGGACCTCTTTCGAATATTTGATGAGTAAGTTCAGCACACCAGATGAAGTATTTGGGCCGGTTTCGATTAAAAAACTCAAGGAAGAGGATAAGTATGAGCGTCTGACGGATCGCTATTTGCCAGGGGCCAACATCGTATTTCTGGATGAAATCTGGAAGGCTGGCCCTGCGATACAGAATGCGCTGCTCACCATTTTGAATGAAAAAGTGTATCGGAATGGTGATGAGGATATGCGGGTAGACATTCGGGGCATCATCACTGCCTCCAATGAGCTTCCGTCTCAGAATACCAATCTGGCCCCCATTTGGGACCGCTTTCTGATCCGCCTTGAACTGGGGAACATTCGTACGTTCAGCAAATTTCTGGATATGATCACCGACGTCAAGGACGTCTATGAAGATGATATTCCTGAAACAAGCAAGCTCAGACAAGCTGAGCTGGACGCCTGGTCTGGTCAAATTGATCAGATAGAGGTTGGACCGGAGGTCTTGAATACCATACAACTGGTCAAAATCAAATTGGAGGAACACAATGCCCGTGCAGCCCAGCATGGCGACCCGATCATCGTGCATGACCGGCGTTGGAAAAAAATCATTCGCCTTCTCAGAACCTCGGCCTTTCTCAATGGCCGCAAAGGCGTTGATTTGATGGACTGTTTTCTGATGGAACACTGTTTGTGGAGCAAACCATCCCAACAGACCAAAATTCGTGAAATTCTCACCGAAGCGGTGGCCAAGCATGGCTATACCATGGCCGTCAATCTGGGGATGTTGAAAAAAGAGATGCAGGAATTTCAGCAGGATGTAGAAGCTGAGACACAGATCGCACATGTCATCACCGAGGAGCAGTTAATGCCCATTGAAGATACCTACTTTGAGCTACAGAAAGAGACCACCAAATTTCAGGGCGTCTACATCAACATCAAGGCCTGGCGGGAATTGTCGCAGGACAATATGCAGGTAATCAATTTTTATGATGAGAAAAAGAATCTGGTCAATAAACTCCGCGCGGCCAAAGGAAAACAGCCCAATACCATCGTGATCTACCACGATTCACGTGAACAAATCTATCCTTTACGTGTCAAACTCGCGGAGCGCACCGAAACCATCATGAAAAAGCCACATGCGGTGGTCCAGCGTTTTTGGGATGAACGTCACCAGGAATTGAGCCAATTTGTACAGCAGCAAATCCAAAACATGAGCGATCATGCCCCGGCAGAGATTGAAGGCCTGGACAACAACCTGTTCGTCAACGAAGAGTATGCCCAAATTGTCCGAAAGAATTTTGACGAGGTAGCTGAAAGCCTGCGGAGCCTGAAATTACAACTGGAAAAACTCCAGTTTTACTACACCAATCTCTGACCATGGCCATGCGTAACCTCTCAGCAGAATTGGAGCAGGAATACGAACGTTTCATTGCCTTTGGCAACTTGCTGGACCATAAGATGCGGACCTATCTGGTCCAATACCTCCAGAATAAGTTCGATCCGGATACATTCCTCATTCCCAGTCTCAACGACCGCTATTACGATTATTTTACCAAGTCGCTTGACCGGATCTTTCTGATTGATGGTCTGTTGGATATTTCTGCCTATAACGACAAAATCCGTAAGCAAATCATCCTCGATACGCTGCATTGGTTGCGCAAGACCTATAAGAAAGTGCGGGCCAGTAATCCCTTTGAAGATGAGTTGAAGCGGCTGGAAGGCTGGGCCATTACCCCGCTGAGAGATTTTCTGAAACGCTGGCGGGCTATGACGGGATATCTGGACGAAGTCTATGGTCGTGATCAATTAGATAGTCAATTTTTTACTCAAAAATTCCAACAACTCATTGCCGGTAGAGCCCTTGGGGAATTGTCAACGCAGGATCAAAAAGATGTGGAATTGATCCTCCATGATTTGCTGGCCCAGTGGGATGCCCTGCTACATGGGAAGATGCTGGATTTTCAGTTGCGAAAGCTTCAGGAAGAGCAGGAAGAGTACGTAGACTTCTTGGAAAAAAAGGTACAGGAGTACAGTAAACTGAGAGAGTTTATCAATCCATTTACCGACTATCTTGGTTGGGACCTGTCTCGCAAATTGTGGCAGGAAACTTCTTTTGACATTCTCAAACAATACGACGATCTACTCCAGGATGAAGCTTCTGTCAAAGAATTGGCCGATTTGCTGGGCAATATGCGGGAAGCGGAGATCGAGATTGAGGAAGAAACCTTTGAAAAAACCATCATCCGACAAGAGTGGGTGGTCGATGAACGCATGCGTTCCGAAATCACTGGCGTACGCCAAAGTGATGACCTGACCAATATGCTCAGTGGAGAAGCCGGCTTACTGGGAGATCGTGATACCGAGCTACTTTTCCTGAAAAAATATGCTGACCAGAAACTCATGACCTTTCGCTATGAAGACAAAAAGCTGGTGCAAAGTGAAGACCATATCACCGAAATCAACCAGCGGGTCAACCTAAAGGAGAAAGGACCATTTATCATTTGTGTAGACACCAGCGAGAGCATGAAAGGCCGGCCAGAACAAATTGCCAAGGTTTTGACTTTGGGTATTTTGAAAATGGCCATGAATCAGGGGCGAAAGGCTTACCTGATCAATTTTTCGATTGGGATTCAGACCATTGATTTACAGGATATTGCCGAAAGTATTGGTGAAATCGCAGCTTTTCTGCAGATGTCTTTCCATGGTGGGACGGATGCCTCACCGGCTCTATATCACGCCATCCGCCAGTTGAGTACCAATGATTATGAAGATGCGGACATCTTGTTGGTATCAGATTTTATCATGCACAAACTAGACGATGATGTCAGCCAGCAGATTCGTTTTCACCAACAAAATAAAAACACCCAGTTTCATTGTCTGACCCTAAGCGAGCATGCCAATCCGGATTTGTTGGGAATGTTTGACACTGATTGGGTTTACGATCCTGAGGAGAAAGGGATTATCCGGTCAATGAGCCGTGGCTTTCATGATATTTATCAGCGCGATTGAGCGCTTTCTTGAAGTGAATAGAGACCTGCCAGGTGTTGAAAACCTGACAGGTCTGAAGATTGGATTATTCAGGTGGATTGTTTTTCAGGATTGCTGAAGCAATCAGACCGAGAATCGCGCCACCGATGGCACCGCTGATCAAGCCTACCGGGATAGAGTAGTAGGGTTTGGTCAACATGGATTCCGTCATGCCAGTCGCCATTTCGAGGGCTTCATCTGGTAAATCAGGATTCTGCTCCAACATTTGCTGGCGCATACCATCCATAACAGTGGTGATCACATCAGGGTCGATCATGATGTAAATCTGCTGAATGATGCTGCCGATCAGGGCACTGACCAGTCCTATGAACACAGCGATTTTCACCCCCTGGCCAAATTTGAGGTAGCCATTGTTGACGGTACGATATTCTCGCAGGGCAAGAAAGATGGCGCCAAATGAGATCAGGTAGGAAACATACTGCAAGCCACTCTGCAAGTTGCCGCTGGTCAGGAGGAAAATACTGAAGACTGAAGATACGATGCCAAGAATCGATCCCCATTTCAACCAGGTTGGACGACTGGGAGCGGGCTCGTATGATTCAAGTAGGGGTTCAAATGGAGATTCCATAATGTTTCGATTTACTTAAATTCAGATAGTGTGTTATGAAATAGTTTGGAATAGGGTCTATTTTGATTTTCTGATGGTTTTTGAGTTATCTGCGGGCTTACGATCCACCAGTTTGTAGTAAGGATCAATTCCTACCTTGGAAGGTTTAAGAGGAACAGAAATTTCTAGTCGGGTCGAGTCTTCAGTAAGCAAATGTTTTTGCAAATAGAGGGTGGTGTCCTGATACTCACCATCCACTTTTACTCTGCCGAATACCCCGACATCTATGTAATCTTTCAGTTTAAGCGGGCTTTCGTTTCCATCTTCGTCGGCTAGCAATTTTTTTGCCCCCAGATCAATTGAAAGGGCATAACTGCTGTCTTCTGCCATCACATATTCTGCATTTAAAACCTTATTGTCAAATAAAGTGATGTTTCGAACCATGTCATCCAGAAGATATTTCAGGGAGTCTGGTGTAACCGCATCCACATAGCTTAGCCACTCTGTGGTGGTGGTATAGGGTGGTTCCTGAAAGGCGACTGCATCAATGTAGCGCTTCATGGCCATGTTGAGACTGTCAGCGCCAAGATAGTCCTGGAGAGCCCACATAATCACCGAGCCTTTGTTGTAATGGATGTACTGCTGGGCCTCCATGGTCAGCAAAGGCTTTTCGCCCCGATTGTCGCCAGATCTTCTCTGCAGATACAAATCCAGTTCATGGCGCAAAAAGCGTTTGACCTGATCAATGCTGAGTTCTTCATTCATGGCCATGACTGCTGCATATTGAGACATGGTTTCAGACATGAGCTGTGAACCTTGTACGTCCCCACCAATGACCTGGTGTGCCCACCATTGATGGCCCAATTCGTGTGCTGTGATGTAAAAAGGCAAATCTACATCGTCTTCACCCACATCGATGATGAAGCCGACATCTTCCGAGTACGGAATGGTGTTGGCAAATGACTGGGCAAAACCTGCGTAGCGGGGAAACTCCAATATGCGCACCTGACGGTGCTGATACGGGCTGAATTCACGGCTGTAGTATTCCAATCCTACTTTCAATGCCTTCATCATCCGGTGAATATTGTAGTCGTGGTCAGGATGATAATAGATTTCCAGGCTGATATCGCGTCCGTCTGGCGCTTTCCATATTTCTTTTTCAATCGCGTATCGCCCGGAAACGATGTTGAAGAACTTGATCATTTTTGAATCCATTTTATAATGGAAATAGCGCCGCCCGTTTTCTTCCCATTCTTTCTGCAAGTATCCTGGCACCATGGCAATCTGATCAGGATCAGTGCTCACAACCGCCTCAAAATCAATCCAATCGGCATCCTGCGAAATAAAGTTGTTGTTCACGGCTTCACAGTCATCCAATGCAGCCATGAAATCCTTTGGCGGCAAGCCTTTTTCCTTACGCAACTCTTTGGAGCCAATCTCAAACTGCGGATTGTAGCCAAAAGCTGGGAAGTTAGTGGAGTTCAAAAAGGTACCATTGTCAAAGACCGCTCCACCAGCAAATAGATTGGCACTGGATGAGTTGGTAAAGCCTTTGGTGATCAATTCAGTCGAAAACTCCATCTGGATGGAATCACCCGGTTGGAGGGGCGTCCCCAGTTTGTATATATGATATCCGATATCATCATCGACCAGGGCGGTGTCAAAAGCCCGGTCAAAACTGATCTGTGTCAACTCGGCATTGCCGATCCCTGCAATCATATGGATGCTATCAATCACCGCATCGCTTTTGTTCTTAAGGGTGTATTTGCCTTTGGCTTTGAAGTCTCTGCTTTGAGGATAAAGATCCACATCCATATAAATAGCCGTTACCCTTGGTTGCGGGATGCCCTCAAATCGTTTGAAATCCTTTTCATAGCGAATTTGTATTTCCTGGGTTTCATCTGAGGTGACAAAGTCATTGAGGACATTGGTATTGTAATAAATCCAGGCACCCGTCCCAAGGAAAATGACAAATCCTGCGATCATGGCCAGGATTGCTCCTCCTTTAAATTGGGCCTGTAGCTGCCGCTTACGCGCTGTGAAATTGATTTCAGTCCCACGTACATACAGCAGATTTGCCAAAACCAAAAACACCAGGATCAGTCCAAACCAATAGAACTTAAACGTCCACCATGGGCCGGCAAAATGGCCATAGCCATTCATGTCGGAGTATATCAGACCCGGCGATGAGTTAAACAAAAACAAATTGTCTTCAATGCCCAGTGCACTGAGTATGCCTCTTTGAAAAATCAGCAGGACGGAGATGAAAAATCCCAGAAATTTATTGGGTGTCAAGACCTGGACCAGGTAAAACATGACCCCCAGATAAAGCGTCGACAAATTGTTGTACACAAAACTCTCTGAGATCCACAGCCCTGGCTCAATTCGGGTGTAGCCCTGTACCAATTGGGTTATAATCCCAATCAGCATACCAAGGGTTTGGACCACAAAGGGCAAGGTCAGTAGAGCGAGTAGCTTGGCACTCCCTGTCAACCAGTTGGGGATGGGTAAGACATCGTGCAACTCATTCATTTTGAGGCTGCGTTCCCGCCAGACCAATTCTCCGGTATAAAAAACCAGTATGGCCATGATGAAGAGGTTGAACAGGC
>JBCBZF010000945.1:0-2892 GCA_039815525.1 Bacteroidota bacterium
CGCTTCATTCAAGCGATGTCAGCCTGAAGCTTCAGATCAAAAATGCGGCTTTACGGGGCGGTATCGGCTGTCAGGAAGCGCGCATCATGCTGATTGGTGAGCATGGCCGGATTCAGGTACCATTGCTCAACAAAGGCTGTGTCAATAAGGCCTTTGTCGTAGCAGGGGAAAAGGTTCTGGAAGGAGAAAACCATGATCTTTCTTTTCTGGGTCAAAACATGGATCAATGGAATCAAGTGGCCATCCAGCAAAGCGACCATCAGTTTCAACTGCTGATCAATGATGAAATCGTGTTTCAGGAAAACTGGCGGGTGGACATTGGGCGGATCGTCGGTGTCAGGCTGAAATTTGAAGGTTCCGGTGAGATGAAAGAGATGAGGTTAAGCGGGAATGGGTTAGCGCGTCAGTTGACGGGAGGGGAATGATGGGAGAAGCAGATTCAGGAATGCAAAGAATTTCATTTGGAACCACTTTAGCGCCACGATGTATCGTGGCGCTACTGCTTCATGAAGTGATTGTCAATCTGCAGTAGAGAAAGCATACCTGCTTTCTCTTAATCAGCGACGCATCCGAAGGATGCACGGTCAAAAATCCACTCAAATCCATTTGATTCCCTCAAAGCATCCAGCTAGCTTCCATCATGAAAAGCATCGCCGCCATCATCCTTGAAAATCATCAACAGGAAATCCTGCTCTATCTCCGCGACAACAAAGACAGCATTCCTTTTCCGCATCATTGGGATCTCTTTGGCGGGCATGTGGAAGCAGGGGAAACGGTTGAGGAAGCACTGGTCCGGGAAGTGAAAGAAGAATTGGATCTGGACATCAGCGATTATCAGTTTTTCCGACGATATCAGGTAACAACTGAAGAAGCACATCCCAATGTCAAGCATGTTTTCTATGCACGAATTCCCCATCGCCTAGATGAGCTGGTCTTGTATGAAGGAGAAAAATTAGGTTATTTTCCTTTCGCAGACATTCCGCAGGTCAAATTTGCCAACATCCTCAAACGCATTGTGATAGACTATGTCCAAGCGCGGCAAAAAGGCGAATTGCTTTTCAACCCTGCCTGATGGGAATGAATCTTTTGGGAAACACTGCTTATGCGAAACATACCCTGGGCAATCTGGAAGAAACAATTGATCTATGCCACTGGCATTGGGTTGTTCGTGGGCTTGTTTCTGGTCTTCTTCCAGCCATTTGGAATGCGTTTAAACAGCCTGAACCAATATCTCCTGGTCGGAAGCTTTGGGCTGGTCAATTTTGTATTTGCCCTGCTGCTTGGCTTGATTGAATTTCAGATTTGGGGAGAAAAGGGCGCTGGAAGCAAAGGAAAAACCGCCCGAAACCTCTGGTTGGTGGCCATGTTGCTAGGCGTTCTGATCGTCAATGTCAGTTATTCCGTATGGATGAACATGGGATCCATCTCCATGCCACATATTCTGTATATGATTCCCAATGTACTGGCCATTGCGCTCTTTCCGATCGCGTATGACCTGATCCGCAGAATGGGTAGAGGATTTGGCAGTACGGCAAAAGTTACACCGGCATCTCTGGTATCAGATCAAACGATTCTCTTACAATCACCCAATGGCAAGGAACAATTGAAGTTTGCGCCATCCCAATTGCTCTACATCAGCTCGGCCGACAACTACAGTCTGATCTATCTGCACACAGAAGCAGAAAGCGAGAGACACATTCTCCGGGGCTCCTTAAAAGCCATTGCCGAACAGATTGATCATCCAGACATCATGCGGGTTCATCGGTCCCACATCGTCAACCTACAGCAAGTGCGAAAATGGTCATCCCATAGTGGTGGGGTTGCGCTTCACCTTTTTGGGCAAGCGGAAACACTGCCCGTTTCCCCCAAATACAAGGATCTGGTTTTGTCCCAACTTACCAAAGCCTCCTGATTCATCCCTCATTCTTCCCAAACGTCCCACAAACGGTCCTGGGACTTCACAAATGCGGTTTTGCTCCGTAAAATCAATCTGCTTCTCCTAAACAAAAAGCGCGCAGGAGATGAAACGGGCATGCGGCGGATGGATAGTGGTGTTGGCCCTGGTTTGCCCGTTTCGATTTTTTTGTGCCCCTTTTTTGGGAAAAAAGGAGCAACGCTACAAAAGAAAAAAATGGAGTAGCAAAAGGACAAACCAAATCAATCGACCGCAAAATGGAATTTCTTCAAAAACCCCTCCTGATCCTCCACATCATCGCAGGCTTCATCAGCATCATCGTCTTCTGGCTCCCCATTTTTACCCGCAAAGGCAGCAAAAGCCATATCACATCTGGTCGCCTCTACATTTACAGCATGTGGGGGGTTGTCATCACCGCAGCTTTGCTATCCATTATCCGCGTCATTCAGGGAAACTACGGTCAGGCCATGATTTTGGGCTTTCTCTCCCTCATCACCGCACAACCGCTTTGGGTAGGGATTGCCATTTTCCGGGAGAAAAGAGGCTTGAGCAATACCTTCCTCTGGATTCGACGTGTCTTTGTGGCCATCATCACGGTTTATGGCGGGATCATGGTTTCAATGGTCGTTTTTGGAGAAATGAACAATATCGGACCTTTACATTTGATCTTTGGCGCTCTGGGACTGATCACAGGGATTGCAGACCTTGTACAAGAGCATAAATTCCGCAAAAGAAAGCCCATTGTCCATCACTATGCCAGCATGATCATCACGGGTGCCGCTGCTTACACAGCCTTTTTCGCCTTTGGGGCCCGTAGTTTTCTGGAGCAAATCCTGACTGGCAATCTCATGCTCATTCCATGGATCATGCCGACCGCGCTGGCGATGCTGACAGTCAACTTGATGCAAAGAGGAAAATTGAAGGTCGCCTAAACACTCTAATCAAAAAATCGTACATAAGTCGTCTCCCCGACTGCC
>JBCBZF010000554.1:0-4890 GCA_039815525.1 Bacteroidota bacterium
CGAATAATTTTTGCGGAGAAGTCTCCTCAGAACAGACCAACATGTCTTTCATGCCTTCAACTTCTGCCTGATAATAACTTTTGGCATCCTCCACACTATCCGAAATTCGAATCTGACTATACACCTCCCAAAAAGGGGCCATATATTTTTCAGCCAGAACGCAGTGTATGGTTTGGGCCAGAATCGCATTGATGGCAATGGTGCGGATAAAGGTGGTTTTCCCCGCCATATTGGAGCCGGTCAATAAAACACTACGGCCATTTAATGCAAGATCATTGGGGACGCAATCTGGAACGGTGGGATGGCAAATTCCCTGAACGGATATCTGTTTTCCTGCGGATAAAAACTCGGGTAAGTGCCAGCGGGCATCACTGGCTCTCAAAGAAGCAATGGATAGGCATACGTCAATTTCCCCAATCGCTACATACAATTGATGAATGCTTTGCTGTTCCTTGCGAATATCATCCCGAACCTGATGAAACAAGCCAACATCAATCAAAAACAGCATTTTCAGCAATTCAATCAGGTTCCAGATCAGGCCCATGATTTCGCCTCGGTTCTGAAAATTATCAGTTGACAACCAGGCAACTTTCCGAACAATGGGCCCCAACTTTCCGAGCGTTTCTTTCGCAGGAAAATGCTCATCCGCCAATTGTTGTAATTGCTGCCCGCAACGGTGCATTTGCCGCAGGCGCTGAAAGGCGAGGAAAAGCAAGCTGATATTCCTTTTGTTGGCATAATGAAGAAAGGCATTGATGGGGAGAATGACGATCAGCGGAATGAGCAGAAATGGGAAAATAATCGCCCCCATCAGACAGGCCCCAACCAATAGCTGCATACACCGTATCAGCCAGAACCACTTTGGTTTTTCAGGAAATTCAGACAAAAACAGGAGCGGAATATAGCTATCACCCCGACCCATCATCTGATCAAGGCTGTATTGGATGTCAAGGCGATTATCCTGCTGCGCACATAAAGCCTCGATCCGGCGCTCCCGTTCCAGTAGTGCAGTCTTTTCAAACTGAGGGGTACAAAGTGTGTGGTAAAGATACTGTTGCCCAATGCTGCTTTCAGTATGGTCAATCACGGCAAACACATTCAGTAGGTCCAGATCATCGATCACCTTCTGATTTAGGTGTTTATGCTTTGTTTTTCCAAGTAATAGTTGATGATACCTGGAAATGCTTTCCAGTTCCCGGTCCATTTCACGAAAGCTTTCCCACTGATCAGCCAACTCTGTCAATCGTTCTTGTTTTTTACTTCTGCGTCCAAACATAAGGAGAATCTGCCTGCATGAATGTGGGATACTTTTATCAAAGGACAAAGAATTGCATCAAAGAGTTGAAAACGCTTCACTCACAGATCCTCTGTCCCCGACTGGTCGCAAAATGCTCAGCCTCTAGTTCGAAAAAATTATTGTAATAGCATGCAAAACTTTGATAGCCTTCCAGAAAATACAAGCTGTAGAATGTGCCCCAGTTCACATCAAGGTACAACCAGCGATTCATTTTCTTAAGCTTTGGCCTTTGCGCACGAAAAGTTGCCAAAGGCTTATCAAAAAAATGATTGACAGCCATATAGTCTTCATACTGGAAAGTGTGAATGTATTCATGAGAAAACAGCTCATAAGAATCCGCAAATCTACGATCCAATGTAAATGAATTGCCCACGGCAAGGCCCGCAAAGTTTCGCCCACCAAAACGAACCGGTCCATCTGATAAAAAGTAAGGCACACCACTGACCAGAGTGGTGCCCAATTGAAAGCGTCCCAGGGTGCCCGACCAAATCAATCCAACCAGTGCACCAGGCAGAAGCTTTGCCCTGGGGCGAAATTGATTGCGTTGATCCAGTTCCAGGCGCAAGGGGCCAAAGGACATTGACCAACTTTCCCAAAAGTTACGATTGGAAGCGGCATTGATCAGAATGGAATTACCAGTGGTATACACAATCTTTGCTGGCCAACCCATGGCAAAAGACTGCCTGCGGCTGATTCCGTAGAGCATCCGTTTCCCTTGTAAACGCACCCAACTTCCCAATATACCTTGCCCCACACCTTTGAGGAATACCTTGCCCGCTTTTTGATCAGGCTTTTTATTCAGTAGTGCACCAACTCCCCCCATGACAGCACCAATGCCAAGATTGTATACAGTTAGTTGACGCCTCTGGGTTTCAAAAGCTGGATATGTGAATTGGTTTTGCGAAAAGGCTGGATATGTAAAGCCCAGAAGAAGGAGGCAGATCAGTGTTTTCATGTAAAAAAGGTCTACAATTTCTCCTTATCCCACAAGTAAGGTTCAGGGCATCATGCCGCTAACTGCCAGGCTCTCTGAATCAAACGAAGTAGTTTCACCTCCATGTCGGTTTCGGTCTGAATATTCACCCAATGCACAAACTTGCTTTTGGTGTACTGACTGACTTTCCGAATGGGGCCTTCCGGCTGGTCGGTATCTAAAAACAACCTTAGTTCTAAACCATTTCGTTTTGGATAAACCAGAAGAAAGGCGACGCGATTTGACAAGCTGATTGCTTTTTTGGATGTACTCAGACGCATCTCTCCCATCTCATACATCTGGAGCAAAAGGTGATCAAAGAGTAAAATGAGGTTGGCATCGTTTCTCAACAGCGTTTCAATCTCCGCTGTTTCACACTTATGGAATTGATTTATCTTGTCAAACTCTTTTTCGCAAACCGGGCAGGTCCAGGACATGGCGCTTTTTTATCCTTAACTCCATCAACTGGTAAAAGTTGGGCAAATCATTTTCTTTTTACCCCCCTCATGGCTTTTTCCTAAATTGTCCGGAAGATCAAACGAAACATGAACAACTACGACTCCCTGACCAAAGGATTGGTGGCCTTGCTACTGGCCTTTCTCATTTTCCCAAACCTATCATTCGCACAAAAAAAGAAACGTCAGAAAGCGAAAGCATCTGCACTTTCAAGCATCAAACAAGAGATGCAGACGACAGCTGCAGCTGAACGCATGGAAGGTTTCGAAAAGCGCGTCGCTATGCGGGCCAATTCTCCCTTTCGGATGCTTTCTTTTCGGAATGTCGGTCCCAGTGTGATGAGTGGCCGGGTGGTGGACCTTGATGTCAATCCCGCCAATCCGGCGGAATTCTGGGTTGCCTACGCATCAGGTGGGCTTTGGAAAACCACGTCCAACGGCAACGATTTTACCCCATATTTTGAGCAGGAAGCCAGCATGACGCTGGGGGACATTGCAGTGGACTGGTCGGATGGGCAGACCATTTGGGTGGGCACCGGAGAAAACAACTCCAGTCGTTCCTCTTATTCAGGTACCGGTATTTACAAAAGTACCGATGGCGGCAAAAGCTTTACACATATGGGACTACCAGAGAGTCATCATATCAGCCGTATCATTTTGCACCCCAATGACAAGAACACAGTTTGGGTAGCCGTTCTGGGACATTTATACAGCAAAAACCCTGAAAGAGGTGTTTACAAAACCACTGACGGGGGAAAAAGCTGGACCAAAACGCTTTTTGTAGATGACAATTCCGGCGCAGTAGATTTAATCATTGATCCCTCTAATCCCCAAGCCTTATATGCAGCTACCTGGGATCGCATGCGCCAGGCATGGCATTTTGAAGGCTCAGGCGAAGGTTCAGGTATTTTCAAAAGTACAGATGGTGGCGATTCCTGGACGAAAATTGCCTCTGCTGAGAATGGTTTTCGCACTGGAAAAGGGGTTGGACGAATCGGACTTGCGATCTCTGCTGCCAGCCCCAATACCATATTTGCCATTCATGACAGCCAGGATCGGCGACCTGCCGAAGACAAAAAGTCTGATGACGGATTGACCAAAGAAAAGCTGCGTGAGATGACCGCGTCCACTTTTCAGGACCTTGACCAACAAAGCATCCACGACTTCTTAGACAAAAATGGCTTTCCACAAAAATACAATGCCAAACAGATTAAGGCAGACATGGAAGCTGGAAAGTTGGCACCCAGCGATCTGGTCGAATACATTGAAGACGCCAATCGCTTACTGTTCGACACACCCGTGATTGGTGCAGAAGTCTATCGGTCTGATGATGGCGGAAAAAACTGGTCCAAGACCCATGACAACTATCTGGACGGATTATACTCTTCCTACGGCTACTATTTTGGTCAAATCCGGGTCAGTGATGTCAATCCCGATCATCTCTATATTTTTGGGGTACCTTTTCTACAGTCAAAAGATGGTGGTAAAAACTGGAAAAGTATGGGTGGACCCAATGTGCATTCTGATCACCATGCCATGTGGATCAATCCCAATTTGGATGGCCATGTAATCATTGGCAATGATGGTGGCGTCAACATATCCTACAATGACGGCGAGAGTTGGTACAAATGTAATGGTATTCCTGTCGGACAGTTTTACAGCGTCAATGTAGATATGGCAGAGCCCTACAATATCTACGGCGGTTTGCAAGACAATGGTGTCTGGGTTGGGCCAAGCTCCTATGCACATTCTCTGCGGTGGAATAGCAGTGGGCAATATCCTTACCGGAGCATCATGGGTGGTGATGGGATGCAGGTTGAAATTGACACCCGCGACAATGAGACGGTTTATACTGGTTTTCAGTTCGGTAACTATTTTCGCCTCAACCGCAACAATGGTCAGCGCAAATTCATCACCCCCAAACACAGCCTGGGGGAAAGTCCTTACCGCTGGAATTGGCAATCTCCTATTCAGCTGTCTCACCACAATCAGGATGTGGTCTATTTTGGCAGCAATCACTTCCATCGATCACTCAATCAGGGGGACGATTTTGAAACCTTATCTGAAGATCTGACCAGAGGCGGGAAAAAGGGCAATGTGCCATATGGGACACTGACATCCATCTCTGAATCGCCCAAAAAATTTGGATTGATCTATGTAGGATC
>JBCBZF010000698.1:0-3977 GCA_039815525.1 Bacteroidota bacterium
CTGAGGGGTGTTACAGCAGAGAATCCAGTGTTGTACACAACCGGTACACCTAAATCCTGGTAACAGTCCGTCAGGGAGAAAACCAGAGAATCCCCATCCGGATCGGTTACACCGTGGTTGTAAAAAACCGGTTGATTGACACAGACAATCGGCGTAGGGATGTTATTGAAAACAGGAGAATTGTTGCAACTAGACAAAGTGTTGTCCAGTTCCGCTGGTACATAGGTTGATTGATTGCCAGGGATGCTCAAGGAGGTAATGGCAAAGTTTCGACAGCAGTTGGTCCAGCCAAGTTCCCAGTCATCTCCGCAAGCTGGCGGCAAACTAAGGATGCCAGTGTAGACATACTGCTCAATTCCAAACAAACTGGTCCCTCCAGAACAGGCACTGGTCTGGCTAGGGCAAAGCGGTGTTACATCCACAGCGGGATTGGGCTGGGTTAGCAGAATGGTTGAAGAAACACCACAACTGGCTGATGCATACGTAACAGTTTGGGTCGCAGTCGGAACAATTCCATCACAATCCCTGAAGAAAGTCAGCACGACCTGGTATTGGTTGGGACCGATACAGTTGTACGTCAGGTCTGCCCCCATGGTATGGGTAGCCCTTGAAACAGGGACCAGGATACTGAAAGGGATAAAGAGGAGAAATAAGAGCCGAAAAGTTGAGTTGGGTAGAGATTGCTTTTTCATTTGGCGTTAGGGGATATACATGCGGTCCAATGGACCTGCCAATGTGTAGGGAAAAAGCACCTTTATCTCATTCCTAAATACGATAATTTTCTATCAAAAAACAATCATTCGTTTCAAAGTGTCGGAAAGCACAATTGTCCGTGACACAAAAAAGCCGACCCATGGTAGCGGGCCAGCCCTTTTACAACAAACAAACACAGTATTTTGAGCGCTCAGTTGGTGAATTAGCTTTCGAGAACTTTTTCTACCAAGATGATTGCTTTGTTATTCAATACTTCAATTACACCGTCTTCCGTGTAGTAGGATGTTTCAGTTCCGTCTTCAGTCAGGATTTTCACTTTGCCTTTTCCCAGAGTGGAAATGATCGGTGCGTGATTGCTAAGAACCTGAAAGGCACCGTTGGTACCTGGAACCAGAACACTTTGTACAGCGCCAGCAAACAATTGCTTTTCCGGTGTTACAACTTCAAGATCGAAATTTTTCATCAATTACTCAAATTTTGTGGCAGAAGAATTATGCACCAACTTCAGCCAATAGTTTCTCACCGTCAGCAATTGCCTCATCAATGCCACCTTTCAAGTAGAAGGCATTTTCAGGCAGGTGATCCAATTCACCGTCCAAAATCATATTGAAACCGCGAATGGTGTCTTCAATGGCCACAAATTTCCCTTCCATTCCCGTAAACTGTGCCGCTACAAAGAAAGGCTGAGACAAGAATTTCTGCACCTTACGGGCACGTTCTACATTCAACTTATCTTCATCAGAGAGCTCATCCATACCCAGAATTGCAATGATATCCTGCAATTCTTTGTATTTCTGCAGGATTTGTACCACCCGCTGTGCGCAGCGGTAGTGGTCTGCACCAACAATCTCACGGGTCAGGATACGAGAAGAAGATGACAATGGGTCCACCGCAGGATAAATCGCCAGAGATGCCAACGCACGAGACAATTCAGTGGTTGCATCAAGGTGAGCAAATGTAGTCGCTGGCGCTGGGTCCGTGTAGTCATCCGCAGGTACATAGATCGCCTGGATAGAAGTAATTGAACC
Source organism: Bacteroidota bacterium (assembly GCA_039815525.1). Lineage (GTDB taxonomy): Bacteria > Bacteroidota > Bacteroidia > J057 > J057 > JBCAWW01. Next base: position 1,743 of record JBCBZF010000698.1, read on the forward strand.
ACGCTTGGTTGAGGTGATGCGCTCTTGCATGGCACCCATTTCAGAGGCCAGAGTAGGCTGATATCCTACCGCAGATGGCATCCGGCCAAGGAGGGCGGATACTTCAGATCCAGCCTGGGTAAAGCGGAAAATGTTGTCAATGAAAAAGAGGACATCACGACCCGTGGCGTCATCTTTGTCGCCATCACGGAAGTACTCAGCAATGGTCAAACCAGTCAGGGCCACCCGTGCACGTGCGCCTGGAGGTTCGTTCATCTGCCCAAATACCATGGTCAGCTTGGATTCTTCCAGCTGCTTGTAATCTACTGAAGCGAGGTCCCAACCACCATCGTGCAAAGATTTTTCAAAATCATTACCGTAGCGAATTACGTTGGCCTCAATCATCTCACGCAGGATGTCGTTTCCTTCACGGGTACGCTCCCCTACTCCGGCAAATACGGACAGTCCGTCGTGGGCCAGGGCGATGTTGTTAATCAGTTCCTGGATCAGTACAGTTTTTCCAACCCCTGCACCACCAAAGAGTCCGATTTTTCCACCTTTCAAATATGGGGCGAGCAGATCGATCACTTTGATACCAGTGAACAATACTTCAGGCTCCACTTTGAGGTCTTCAAATTTAGGCGCACTGCCGTGGATAGAATATGCACCCTCTAAAGAAACCTGCTGCAAGCCGTCGATAGGCTGGCCTGTTACATTGAAAAGACGGCCACGAATGGCGTCCCCTACTGGAACAGAAATGGTCTGTCCTTTATCAAGCACTGGCATGCCACGTTCAATGCCATCTGTAGAATCCATAGAAATGGCACGGACACGGCTCTCACCGAGGTGCTGCTGAACTTCAAGAACCAGGGGGGCCTGACCAGAACGCTCAATCTCGAGGGCGTTATAGATACGAGGCAGACTTGCGCCTTCTGCGCTGAAGTCCACGTCGATAACCGGTCCAATGACCTGTGAAACTTTACCTATATTTTGTGTGGAATCGGACATAAGGTAGATCGAATTGATAGCGATTCTAAAAACGGCCGCAAGTTACGTGCACCTATAGAAAGAAACAAGCTAATGGTCAGCATTTTTCGTCGGTTTTCCACGACTTATCCACATTGATTTTGCAGGCGGATGTGGATAAGTATCAGCAACCTATTGATTACCGGCTTTTCCACCATCCGATTATTCCCAATACCCCAACTAAAGCAAGCATGAGCCATTTTAACCAAGCCCTTGAGGCAGTCTGCGAAATGTCTTTTCCATGCAATACACTTCCAGCCCAGTAGTAAGGATGGACTTCACGGGGATGTGCTTCATCCAAAAACCGAATTTTCGCCTGTTGCCAGGCATTGACGGCGGATTGCTGATCCGCCAGTTGCTCATAGAATGTCCGCATGAGGTCAAGATTGGCGTCGCCGTCCATTTTCCACAAACTCATCATCACCGACTTGGCACCAGCATATTGAAAAGCCCGGGCCAGACTCATCATTCCCTCTCCCTGATCCAAACGGCCATATCCACTTTCACAGGCACTCAGCACCACAAGTTTTGCCCTCAATCTCATGTTGTAAATCTCCGCTGCACGCAATTTTTCTTCTCCAAAATCAAGATAGGCCGCCATCGGGTCCTCTAAATCAGCAACACCATGCATCGCCAGATGGATGAATGGCGTAGCGGCAGCATATTTTTGAAAGGAATCAATCCGGGCCGAAGCTGCGGTCAAATAACGGGTATCGAAATATGGATCTGCCAGCTGAATTTCTGTTTCGACATTCCGCAAGGTATCTGCAGCAAGGTACAAAGGGGCAATCCCAAGGAAAGTGTTAGAATTATCATTCCCTTTTATGTTGTCCAACAACAATAACTGTGTAGAGTACGCGTACTGAATGGCTGTTTTACGCACCAAATAGGGAAGCTTTCGAAAAGCCGGCGCTACTTCCTGAGGTGACATATCCCCGGCCAAACGACTGCCTTCCTCTGTCAGAAAGACTCCAAATGGAATATAGGACAGTACTCCATCTGGAATGATGATCCACCTCTTGATGTCAGATGTCGACTGGGAAGGGAATAGAGCAAGGAATAGCCGGCGGGCAGCAGGCTGAAACCGAGCATACCCACCAGGAGACAGATCTGGCTTGTTCAATGCCTGAGACAGAAGTGCTACTGTATCGGCAATCTCGAGGCCGATGGTACGGACAGAGATTTGATGCCCATTCAGATCAAAGGCATAAACGGCATCTTCTCCCCAAA
>JBCBZF010000505.1:0-5185 GCA_039815525.1 Bacteroidota bacterium
GCAGTGTAACCTTTGTCAACCATGAATTCCAGCACCGCAGAACCAAAGCCCCCCATCAGACAGCCGTCTTCGACGGTAATTACCTTGTCAAACTGGCTGAAAATCTCATGCAGCAGTTCTTCATCAAGCGGTTTGACAAAGCGCATATCAAAGTGTGCTGGCTGAATGCCTTCAGCTTGCAATTCTTTGATCGCATCCTGTGCGAAATTACCAGGATGGCCAATGGTCAGAATCGCGACTTCTTCGCCATCGGAGACTTTTCGTCCCTGCCCCACCGGAATTTTTTCCATTGGCGTCCGCCATTCAGGCATGACGCCCTGACCACGTGGATAGCGAATGGAGAAAGGCCCACCGTACTCAGCGGCGGTCAGCATCAGATTCCGCAGTTCGGCTTCATTCATCGGGGCAGAGACCACCATATTGGGGATGCAGCGGAAGTACGCGAGGTCAAACACTCCGTGATGGGTTGCCCCATCTGCGCCAACTAAACCGCCGCGGTCCAGACAAAATACCACTGGTAGATTTTGTAAAGCAACATCGTGGATGACCTGATCATAGGCCCGCTGCATGAAGGTTGAATAAATATTGCAGAATGGTACCAAACCTTGTGTGGCCAAACCCGCCGAGAAAGTTACCGCATGTTGCTCAGCAATACCGACATCAAAGGAGCGGTCTGGCATTTCGGCCAACATATATTTGAGGCTGCAACCACTCGGCATAGCCGGTGTCACCCCCATCACTTTGTCGTTCTCTTTGGCTATTTCAATGATGGTATGGCCAAAAACATCCTGATATTTAGGTGGCTGAGGCTCCAGCGGCTTGTTCTTCTTGATCTCGCCTGTGATTTTGTCAAATAAGCCGGGCGCGTGCCATTTGGTCTGGTCTTTTTCCGCCAGCTCAAATCCTTTCCCTTTGACAGTCACACAGTGGAGGAGCTTCGGACCAGGGATTTTTTTCAAATCATCCATCACCCTGGCGAGGTGATTGACATCATGTCCGTCAATCGGTCCAAAGTAGCGATAGCCCAATGCTTCGAATAACATACCAGGATTACTGGCCGCCGTCAGACTGGCTTCCAGCTTGGCCGCGATATTGCGAACCTTGGGGCCAAATTTATCCAGTTTCCCCAGGAGGTTCCACAAATCATTGCGGAGTTTATTGTAAGTCCCGGAAGAGGTAATATCCGTCAGATATTCTTTCAGTGCACCGACATTCGGGTCGATGGACATATTGTTATCGTTGAGGACCACCAGTACATCAGCCTTTTCCCAGCCACCGTGATTGAGACCTTCAAAAGCAATCCCGCCCGTCATTGCGCCATCACCAATGACCGCGACTACCTTACGGTCATCCTCTTTCTTGTAGGCTTTGGCAACGGCCATACCCACTGCTGCGGAAACCGAAGTAGATGAGTGTCCCACACCAAACGTATCGTATTCAGATTCACTTCTCTTCGGGAAGCCGGAGATGCCGCCATATTTTCGATTGGTATGAAAATCTTCACGCCGGCCAGTGAGTACTTTGTGCCCGTAGGCCTGATGCCCAACATCCCATACCAACTGATCATAAGGTGTATTGAACACATAATGAATAGCAGCGGTCAATTCAACCACGCCAAGGCTGGCCCCAAAGTGTCCGCCATTGACTGAGACAGTCGAAATAATGAACTCGCGTAATTCCTGACAGAAATCATACAGCTGTTCTGGTTTCAGCTTGCGAAGATCTGCAGGTTCTTTTACTTGCGCGAGTAGGCTTCCCGGCTCAATTTTCATGATAATTGGTGTTGGTCTATTGACGGTTTGGTAGAACGATTTTGCGTAAATGTCTAACCAGAGGGCGCATTTAAATGTTTGGGCGAAGCAATAATAATGGCTGGCTTGCGCAAATCCGAATTGATTTATGGAAAAAATATCTTAAGATTCGAACGAAAAACCTGCGGTTCTCAGTACACTGAGACAAACCGCAGGTTCATTTTTATGCCAAAATGGCTTAGGCTTTGACCTTTTCCTCTACCAGATCAAAGGCTCGCTGAATGATGCTTTCTTGTTCGCTCACATGCGCATGATGATAACCGGTCGCCGGGCTGGCACTGGCTGGACGCGCAATCACTTCCCATTGTACATCGCGCATCATCCGCAGGATGTACGTCCAGGAGCCCATGTTTTCTGGTTCTTCCTGTACCCAGGCATAGCTGGCCTTCGGATATTTAGCGAAAACTTCATCCAGACGATACTGAGGCAAAGGATACAATTGTTCCATCCTGACGATGGCTACATCTTTTCGTTTATGTTCTTGCTGAGCATCTAACAAATCATAATAAATCTTCCCGGTACAGAAGAGCACTTTTTTCACTTTTTTGACATCTACATAGCTATCATCGATCACCTCTTCGAAGCGCGTACCTTCGCCAAAATCTTCCATCTTACTCACGCACAAAGGGTAGCGCAGGAGCTTCTTGGGTGTAAAGAAGACCGCAGGAATCCGAAAGTCCCGGTGGAACTGACGCCGGAGGGCATGAAAGAAATTGGCTGGCGTGGTGACATTGAAGATCTGCATATTAAGATCCGCACAGAGTTCTAAATAGCGTTCAATACGGGCAGAAGAGTGCTCTGGTCCTTGTCCTTCAAAGCCATGTGGCAAAAGTTGAATCAAACCGCTCATGCGTTGCCATTTCGTCTCTGCAGAGGAAATATATTGATCCATCATGATCTGGGCACCATTGGCGAAATCACCAAACTGTGCCTCCCAGATTACCACATTATTGGGATTGGTGATGGAATACCCATACTCAAACCCCAGAATGCCATATTCCGACAGAATGGAGTTGTAGGCAATGAAGTTTTCCTGCCCTTCTTCCAGATGGTTCAGAGGGATGTATGCTTGCTCTGCATCCTCACTCACCAGACGCGAGTGTCGGTGGGCAAAGGTACCGCGCTGCACATCTTGCCCGCTCAGACGAACCGGGCGGCCTTCCAACAGCAAAGTGCCATAGGCCATCAGTTCTCCCAGCGCCCAGTCAAGCCGATCTTCATCGACCATCTTCATGCGATCGTTGAAGATTTTGACAATTTTTTTATGCGCTTTGAAGTCGGATGGGATCTGGTGCATCTTCTGCACCATCGGCAATAATTTCTTCAGATCGACGCCAGTCTCCGGAGAGGGCTGGGAAAAATCTTCAGCCTGTACCCTGCGGATACCATCCCAGGTACCACGCAAGAATGGCGCGGCTTCCAGATGGTCCCTTTGACGGGCTTCTTCCAGTTCTTCCTGAAGCTTGGCTTTGAAATCTTTTTCAAGATCCTTGGCCATCGCAGCTTCTACTTTTCCAGCTGCGAGCAGTTTGTCGAAGTAGATTTTGCGTGGATCAGGATGTTTTTTAATGATTTTGTAGAGCAATGGCTGTGTAAAAGCCGGCTCATCTGCTTCATTGTGTCCATGGCGCCGGTAGCACAGTAAATCGATGAAGACATCACGATTGAATTGCTGGCGAAACTCCATGGCAGTTTCAACGGCAAACACCAAGGCTTCGGCATCATCTCCGTTGACATGGAAAACCGGAGACTGTGTTACCTTGGCGACGTCGGTACAATAGGTGCTCGAACGAGCGTCAATATAGTTCGTGGTAAAACCGACCTGATTGTTGATCACAATGTGAATGGTCCCACCGGTTTTGTAGCCATCGACCATAGACATCTGAATCACCTCATAGACGATTCCCTGTCCGGCCACGGCAGCATCACCGTGAATCAGGATAGGTGCCAGTCGGCTAAAGTCTTTTCCATATTTGCGATCAATCTTGGCCCGGGCTGCACCTTGCACCACTGGATTCACCGTCTCGAGGTGAGAAGGATTGGGCATCAGGCTCAAATGGACTTTGTGTCCATTGGCCGTTTCTACATCGGCAGAATAGCCCAAATGATATTTCACATCGCCCTGGAAGACAGAATCAGCATGTTCTTTCCCCTCAAATTCGGAGAAAATCTCATCGTACTCTTTGTTCAAAATATTGGCCAGGACATTGAGACGGCCGCGGTGGGCCATGCCCATGATGAATTCCTCAATCCCCAGGTCACCTCCTTTCTGAATGACGGCATCCAGGGCTGGAATCACACTTTCAGCGCCTTCCGCAGAAAAACGTTTCTGTCCAACGTACTTGGTCCCCAGAAATTTTTCAAAAATAACTGCCTGATTCAGCTTATTGAGGATATGTTTTTTCTTGTCAATCCCGAACTGAGGCGTATTGCGGGAGCTCTCCATCCGGCTTTGCAGCCATTTGCGCATCTCCGGTTTTCGCACATACATATACTCTGCACCGATGGATTGGCAATATGTCTGCTGCAAAAGGGCAATGATGTCTTTGAGCTTTGCTGGCCCAAGTCCGACTTCTTTTCCGGCCTGAAAAACGGTTTCCAGGTCGTTTTGCAGATCATAATTTTCCACATCCAGCGTTGGGCTGTATGGACGCCTCTCCCGGACCGGATTGGTCTGCGTAAAGAGGTGTCCCCGGGTACGATAATCATTGATCAGATTGAGGACATTGATTTCCTTCGAAGAAGCAGAAGACACCACTGATTCTCCGCTTGGTTCTCCGTATTGCTCGGTAGCGAAATCAAATCCTGCAAAAAATCTTTGCCATTCCGGATCAACCGAAGATGGGTCCGCCTGAAACTGTCGATACACATTTTCGACAAATTCAGGTGTTGCGTTGCTTAAAAATGAAAAGCGATCAGCCATGATAGTATAACAAACCTGCGTTCTGAGGGTTTTGGAAAGTTCTTGGTTTTTATCCCAAATCGCGTTCCGTTTTTACGATTCAGGAAGAAATTAGATTTCAGCAATGACGGTTCGGCCGGCTTTGACCACATCACCAAGCTTAACCTGTATCTTCGAATCAGTCGGAATCAGGAGGTCAATGCGTGATCCAAATCGGATAAAGCCATATTCAGCTCCTTGTTCAACTGGGTCATTTTCTTTGATATACCAACAAATCCGACGAGCCAGAAAGCCAGCAATTTGCTTGTATGCCACTTCTACCCGATCATTTTTCGCCACCACATAGGTCTGCTCATTGAGTTGGGAAGATTTGGGATTAAAAGCCATCAAATATTTGCCAGGCAGATATTTGAAGAAACTGATGGTGCCGCTAATTGGTTTCCGGTTGACATGGACATTGAGCGGAGACATA
>JBCBZF010000170.1:0-8725 GCA_039815525.1 Bacteroidota bacterium
CCCTGTTCAAAGACGGACAGGTGGTCCACATCATTGAGCGCCACCACATTGAAGGTCGTCCAGCGCAAATGATCGCAGCCAATCTGGATGCCGCTTTCAAAGAATACTGTTAAAAAATATCTGTTTAGCAATATAAGCCGTCTCCAATGGGGACGGCTTTTTTATTGGGAATACTTGGTTTGGCATTGGGCAGACACTTAGGTCTGATTGTTTGTTGGGCAGACACTTAGGTCTGCCCCTACGGATGGGGCGTATGACGCCGGGCTTTTTCCCAAACTGCGGATTGGGTGCCGAGGGCATAGCGAATCCAACCAGCCATGGCAGCGTAATTCATCACACAGAAATAATAAGGCGCGTACAAAAATTTCCAGCGAATCTTACGCTTTGCAGTCAGTGCACCCAGAATAGCCAGAAGGTAAAAGGTTAGTTGTAAGACAAGCAGAATATCAAAGGCGAAATGTTTCTCCTGCCAAACAAGCCACATATTACTCAGGAAAACCACCACCAATGACAGGGGCGCAAGCGTCCAGCGCATCACCCGATGCGAAAACAATTGAATGCTAAACCAACCGTAGCGGAAAGGATTGAGCAGATAACGCAGGCGCCAGGAAGCTTGTATGCCTCCCGCAGCAATGCGGATTTTACGCTTTAACTCCTCTCGAACTGATGCAGACGCATACTCTGTGGCCACTGCCTTTGGTTCAAAAACCACCCGATATCCTTTACCGACGAGGGAAACGCTTTGTACAAAATCCTCAATAATCGTATCTGCGGGCAAAAATTCATATAGATCTTTGCGGAAAGCAAAAAGCTCCCCCGCTGCCCCTACTACCGTTCCGGTTTCAGAATCCCAACGCTTCAATAGGTTTTCATATCGCCAATACAAACCTTCGCCGGAACCAGCCGCCGCATCAGCTCCAGGAGAAAGAATTTGTTTTTCCCCGGCCACACCACCAACCCTTGGATCAGCAAAATGGGCAATCATATTGACAAGGCTCTCTTTTGTCAATAATGCATTGGCATCAGTGCCCACAATCAGCGGTGCATCTGCCAAACGAACTGCCCGATCAAGGGCAGCAAGCTTCCCTTTTCTGTCTGGTTGATGAAGATGCTTTACCATCAGAAATGAGTGGAGTATCGCTTCACTTTGGTCCGTACTCCCGTCGGTGATTACCACAATCTTTTTGTTGCCAGGGTAATCAAGCGACAAGGTATTTTGCACTTTTTCTGCCAAAATATCTGCCTCCTGATAAGCGGGAATGATCACGCAAATGTCCGGCCACTCCCAGTTTTCATCCAAACGAAAGATTCTGGGTTTCTGAAAGAACATCCACAGTCTCAATAAGATGGCATACCCGAAATATGTGTAACAGATCAGGGTCGCAGAAAGGAAAAAAAACACCGGTATTAGCTTGTTCATCAGCACTTTGCAAATAGCGAAACCTGACAGGAAATTTCCAGCGTTTCAGGAGGCATTTTTCTCCGCTCAGCCTCCATGAACAACCGATAAAGGTCTGAACCCAATTGAAGCCCAGTCCTTTTCCATAATTTAAGTTTCGAATCAATCACATTTGTATGTTTCGTGAACACACTGCATATCTGGTCGGTGCGCTCGTGGCAATTTGCAGCTTCTGGCTGTTTCGTCCCGGAGCGGTCTATACCTATCAGGTGGAGTTGGATCTGAAACAGCAAGCTGATGATTTCAGGGATGTTGGAAGCCATAAGATACGGAAAGCAATCTCCAGATCACTGGCAGCGGCTCGTTTCCTGTCTGCTACAGAAGGATCTGGTTTTAACCGCAACAACATCCGATATAAATCAAACCGTCGTAAGCTGGCCATTTGTTTTTCGGATCGAAATCCACAGAAAGCACTCTTTGTGGTCAATGCACTTTGTCGCGAAATGCAGCGCGACGAGTCAATTGTTATGACCGACAATTTCCACGCCCAATTAAGCCGAAGGCATGCACCTTTAGACTATATCAAATGGATACTAATGGTCGTCCTGGCCGGTTTCATGGTAGGCAAGCAGTTTGATGCCCCTACCCGCTCTTTCCCCTATTCAAGCATTCATCTGCAGATCATTGAAGTAAGTTCCTCTTCAGGCTAATGTCAGATACGTCCCCAAAAGATGTCAAACCTGCCCGATTGAGACATATAGTGGTCATGCAGAAAAACATTCTGTCGCAGAATAGGCGGCAAAAATTTGTAATTTGATCCCGTAAATCCCCGGTTGCTGAGCAGAAGATGGAGCTGATATATTTTTTACGCGTTTTATTAAGGAGGAAATGGTTTATCCTGGCCATCACCACGGTTGCCATTTTGACGGCCTTCCTCATCATCCGGAAGGCACCGGAAGTCTACCCTGTACATGTTCGCATTTCAACTGGTATCTCTGAACAGAATAATCAGATTTTTTCCGGTAATGGAACCGTTCATCCACAGCGCTACGAAATTGAAGCGCGCTTTCAGGACATGGTCGAATTGATTCGTTCAACGCCTGTTTTGGAACTGGTATCTTATCATCTGGTTTTGCACGATCTTAGAAGGCTGGAGCCATTTCGGCCGTTGGATGACATCAAAAATGAGTTTTCTCCCGAGGAACTCAGAGTTGCAGAAGACCGCTATCAACTACGTCTCGATTCGATGCTTTCTCTTGATGCAAGTGATGAGTTAGAACGAAAGCATTTACAAATACTCTCCGACGCCCGCTACGCACCGGGCTATATCCGTCGCAATCTTGGCGTAAGAAGAATACCCGGGACTGATTTTATTGCGATTGACTACTTCTCAGAAAAGCCGGAGTTATCCAGTTTTGTTGCCAATCATCTTTGTCAGGAATTCATTCGCTACTACGAACGTTTCCAGGCAGAGCAGTCTGCCAATTCTATCGCTTTTTACACCGAGATGGTCTCAAAAAACAAAGGCAAACTGGACAATTCATTGCAGGACTGGCAGCGTTTGGGAGGAGATTTGGCTGAAAACAATGCCAGTAAAACCAAAGCGGTATTAGATCGGATCAATCGCATGGAAAGTGCCCGTGCACAAGCCAATGAAGTGATTTTTGCCGCTAAGCGGGTGCTCAAAGATCTCGAAGATCAGCTGCCTGCCGGGCAGAAAGTCTCGCTTGCTGCCAGCGATTTCTCCGATCCTACCGAGCAACGCCATCGCCGAAAAATCAATGAATTGAACCAGCGATTCGTCAGCAGTGCCTGTAGCCAAACCCAACTACTGGACTCCCTGATCGTCGAAACCGGTGCCCTGGCAAGGCTTATTTTCGATCGTGAAGTGGACAATAATACACCCGAAGACCTGCGTCGTAGCATCAGCAGTCGCATTGAGCAGGAAATCGCAATAGAAGTTGCCCGCGAACGCATTGTTTCCATTGACCGGGCCCTGATGATGACCGGCAGTGAGGCGGGACGCTTCCGGGAAGCACCTTCTTCCTCCGCCAGTCGCGAAGTCGATCAGGCGAGAGATGCCTATTTATTGGCTCTGAGCAGTCTCAGTGAAGCAAAACTTGCTGCCAGTGGGACCTCCTCCCGCACCCTCAATCAGGTAGACTTTGTGCAACCGCCTCAGAAAAGTGTACCGGCCCGTCCACCAGTGTTGATTTTACTATCCGGGCTGGTGAGTCTTGGTCTTTGTGTGATCGTGCTTTTCATTCTGGAGTATTTAGACCGAAGCGTCAAATATCCCTCCCGCTTTCAGCAGCTAACCGATTTACCATTGGTCGGAGTACTCAATCGGCTGCACACAAAAAATCTGGACTTGGTTGCGTTATTCGCCGAATCTCAGAAAAGCAGCAGCCTGGAGACCTACAAACAATTGCTCCGAAAGATTCGCCACGAAATCGTAAATGCACCCGGCAAACGGGTTCTTCTGACCAGTACCAAGCATAGTGCGGGAAAGTCCGCCCTGATGGTCTCTTTGGCCTACTCCATGAGTCTAAGCCAAAAAAAGGTCTTGCTGATTGATACCAATTTCAATAATCATTCCCTGACGGAAATCACTGGCGCCAGTCCTGCTTTGGAAGCATACCTGGATGGGAAAATGGATCGGAAGGGATTGATCTCTCAATCTGTTTTTGAGGGCGTTGATGTCATTGGCTGTGAAGGATCAGCTGCCTCGCCAGCCGAGCTATTCGCTGGTACCCGCTTCCAGGAGCTGATGAAGGAGATGGACAAAACCTATGATGTGATCCTGATGGAGGGCGCACCCGCTAATCTGTACGTCGACACGCATGAATTGCTTGCCTCAGTCGATCAAATGCTCTTGGTTTTTGCCGCAGACAGCCGCGTCAATGAACGCGACCTTACCACCATCAAGCAGCTCAAACTGCACGAACAAAAAATGATGGGCGCCATTCTCAACAAAGTGGAATTGCGCAATATTGAACAATGATCATCTTCCTGGAAGTTCTGCTGATCGTCTACTTCTTGTATGTAGTCGGCTACACCCTGGCATTTTCCCTGGCAGGCGCGCTGTGGCGTCCTGAAACACCTCCTGATACGCCCGAATCGGCTCTCTTCCACGTCCTGATTCCCGCTTATAAAGAGGACCGGGTCATTGAAGCCAGCGTCAAAAACATTCTCCAACAAGACTATCCTGCTGATCGCTTTCGGGTCCATGTCATTGCCGATCAAATGATGCCAGAAACGATTGCTGCGCTGAGGAAGCATCCAATTGAAGTGGTCGAAGTATCTTTTGCACAATCTACCAAAGTGAAAGCTCTCCAGGCCGCACTTGAACGTATCCCTTACGGAGCTTCTCTCTGCATGATTCTGGATGCGGACAATCGCATGGATCAGCAGGTCTTGTCTTTGATGAATCGGTCGTGGCAAAATGGGCAAAAAGCTATCCAAGGTCGCAGGATCGCACAAAATGACAACAGCAAACTGGCGGTATTGGATGGATTGAGCGAAATCCTCAACAACCATATCTATCGGGCTGGCAGCAATGGACTGGGCTTGTCTTCTGCTTTGATCGGCTCAGGTATGACATTTGAGACCGATATCCTCCGCCGTCATTTGGCAGAGATGGATGCAGTGGGCGGATTTGATCGGGATTTAGAAGTTCGCCTTGTGAAGGAAGGCGTCAGCGTTCAATATCTACCCGAAGCCATCATCACAGATGAAAAAGTCTCAGCCCAGGAGCAATTTGCCACCCAAAGACGGCGTTGGATCGCCAGTCAATATCAATACCTGGCGCGACATTTCAAGGCCGGAATAAGAGGGCTTTTGCAGGGGAATTTCAGCCTGTTTAACAGCGCAGTTCTCCGCAACATTCAGTTGCCACGTCTCATCAATTTGGGCTTATTGACCTTATCAAGCCTACTGGCGGTCGTCCTTGGCAGTGATTTTTTGTGGGTATGGCTTACACTCTTTAGTGGCATGGGACTGGCCATGGTCCTGGCGGTTCCGATTCATTTCTACAATCGTCAGTTTTTTCAGGCGTTATGGGCATTGCCTGCTACTTTTGTGGTCATGTTGGCTTTATTGTTTAAGTTAAAAGGTGCAAACAAAAGCTTTTTACATACCGACCACGGGCTGAAAGAAGAAGGTAAATCGCACCAAGAATGATCTCAGTCATTACCGTCAACTTCAATCAAACTGCCCTGACCCTGGACTTGCTGCAAAGCTGTCAACAATGGGAAGGGCAGGAATTGGAATGTATCGTAGTGGACAATGCATCTGAAGAAAATCCGACCGAGCGCATTCTGTCACAATTTCCTGAGGTGTCTGTATTGGTACAGACCGACAATCGCGGCTATGCCGCAGGCTTGAACATTGGCATGCAAGCGGCCAGGGGCGACTATTTTCTCCTGCTCAACAATGATACCCTCGTCACCGCCAATATGCTGGACCATTTACTGGCCGTTTTCCAAGAGCAGGCGGATGTTGGCATTGTGAGTCCAAAAATCTGCTATGCGAATCAACCCAATCGGGTGCAGTATGCAGGCATGACCTTATTGCATCCTATCACCGGCCGGAATCGGATGATTGGTCATCAACAGATTGAAGCAGGCCATTGGAATCACCGTTCACAGACGGGGTACGCCCATGGCGCCGCCATGATGCTGAGCCGGGAAAGCTGGGAAACAGTTGGTCCCATGGATGAGAGCTATTTTCTCTATTATGAAGAACTCGACTGGTCAGCCAGATTCAGAAAGGCAGGCTATTCGATCTGGTGTGAAGGAAAGACCAAAATCCTTCATCGGGTTTCGGCTTCAGTAGGAGAAGGCAATCCCATCAAAAGCTTTTATTATTACCGGAACCGCCGGAAGTTCATGCGGTCTCATCAAACGGCATTTTCCTACAGTCTCTTCCTTGTCTACAGTTTTGTCATCATGTATCCTCTTGCGCTCCTCCGTCATTTCCGAAAGCCGGCTCACCTGCGGGCAATCATTCAGTCTATGTTTGCGCCCACCAATAGGCTTCCTCAACAAGGGCAGTAAAAATAGCTGAGGGATCCCCTTGCTGCGCAGCCAAACTGACAAAAGTCATTTCCACATCTGCCTGAGCGCATCGTGTCTGTCCTTTTTCTTCCTGATCATTGTGTCAAAGGAAGAAACATGCAACGCATCTCCATCATCATTATCCTGATTTTTTCTGCCCTCATCCTGAATCTGAGGGCAGAACGGCACGAGCAGGATCCGTTGCATCGCTATTTGCAGAGCATTCGGGGCACATGGATCAGCATAGAGGGGGAAGGTGTCATCAGTCAAGCGGAATTGCTGGTTCATGTAAGTCCCCAGAAAATATACAAAGGGCAGGCAGCCATTGCGGTGAGTCGCTACTATCAGGAAGCTTTGGCTGATGAGTTGCTGTTCAGATTGGATGGCCGGCACCTTAGGCTCAGCGGAGGCTTGAGAAAGGGGAAGCGGGTCAGCATGGTGCGCCTTGAGTTTGCCTCCATCTGGTGGGAGAAGGAAGGGCAGGATAGCATCCTTTACTTTGAGGCATGCGAAATGGAACACCAGGATTACACTTTCAAGGCCCTGCGCCGCATCAAGGATTATCAAGCACATTTGAACACCTGGCCATGTGCCTTACAGGCTCCTTTCACTGCTTTTCTGCGTCTGGGAAAATACCGCATTGAACAAGCAAACGGTCAGCCCATTAGCCTGGCGGAAGCCCTGCAAACAGAAGCGCCGCTGGATGAGCTGGTCTGTATTGAAGAATATACTGGCCTTTGGCCGATGTACGAAGAGGACTGCAGTTGCAGCGAGTATCCACTTGTCTTGCTGGGCAGTCTGCATCCGGGCGGCAGCGCCGCGTTTTTCATCATCGATTGGCAGGAAGATCGCATTCTTCTGTACAAAAGCCTTCGGGATGCGGAAAACGGACGCTTGCAAAAGGGCCCATTGGTCCTAAGCATTCGTCCGGCATTTGCCCCGATCATTTACATACCCTCAAACATCCGATCATGATGAAAGCGTTTCAGCGTATCCTCGTAGGAATGGACCTGACACAAACGGACTACCGCCTTCTGGAGTATGTCCGAATGTTGGCCCAACAGACCCGTCCGGAAAAAGTCTATTTCATCCATATCAGTCCTGATCTTTCCCCACCGGAATTTGCCCCTGACCTTTTCGGCAAATTTGACCGTAAACCCATGGACGAACAATTCCGGGAAGAAATGAAGCGTGAAGTCAATCGCAAAATTACCCCCGGTATCATTGACGCAGAGTTCATCGTGGTTGAAGGCTCTGTTACCGATCAACTGATCCACTGGTCTGACATCAAGCAGGTAGATCTGGTCATTCTCGGCAAAAAGGCAGCTGCGCTAGGCAGTGGTATTGCCGCCAAGCGTTTTCTACGCAGAACAAAAGCCACGGTGTTGTTTGTCCCCGAGGCAAGCAGCCTGCGCATCGAAAAGATACTGGTACCGACTGATTTTTCTGATGATTCTCGTCTGGCGCTGCAGCAGGCCATTGAATTGGCAGGACGCATTTCCCCTCAGCCGAAGATTCTGGTCCAACATGTATTTCATGTTCCGACGGGTGTGCACGCACAGCTCAGTCGTAGTCAGGAAGAATTTACCGATATGATCCTCATAAACGCCCAAGAATATTATGAGGAATGGCTGGAAGAAGTAGACCTAAAAGGTATGGATCTTGCCATGGCGTTTGAGGAAAATATCCTTTTCAATCCTGCACGCCACATCGTCGAAAAAGCCCAAAACAGCGAGGCCGACCTCCTCATTATTGGAGCCAAAGGGCATACGGCTTTCACCGCTTTCATTCTGGGCAGTGTTACCGAAAAGGTGCAAGCTCTCAATGAAGACATTCCGCTGATGGTGGTTCGTCCGATTCAACAACATGAGCCCGTCAAAAGCCATAAAGGCAATCGGGAAGACTTATTGTCAGCGATCTAATCCATCAAGTCATGAAAAAAATACTCGTTCCAACTGATTTTTCTGATCTGGCCGGCTATGCCGGAGAAGTAGCAGCCGAGCTTGCGCCGCTATTCAATGCTGAAGTGCATTTTTTCCATCGGGTACACATGCCACCAAACTGGAACAAAATGACGGATCTGGAACAATTGGACTTCCCTGAAATCCAGGCCCGCATCCGCAGTGTCAAGCATCGATTTACAGAATTGAAAAAGGATTTGGAGCCAGCCCGGGTTGGGATTACAACTTCCTTTGGCGGGGGGCACCTAATCGAAAACATTGCCAGCTACATTGATCATGAAGGGGTACAGATGATCATCATGGGCTCC
>JBCBZF010000314.1:0-6756 GCA_039815525.1 Bacteroidota bacterium
AAGCGATACCTGAAATTGATTTTCTCCCAGGATACCTATGGGTATTTGCCGCAGGAAGCTTTTATCCCCTATACAAAGGAAGTGGAAGAGCTGAGTCTGGAGCAGGTCTTGAAAACCGTCATCCTGTTCAATAACCACTCTGAACGTCCTGACCAACCGATTCTGCTCGATTATGAGGAAGAAGAACAACTGTTTGAGTTCAAATGGATGTTCTGGCAGAAAGGTTCATGGATGCGCCGAACCTGGCTCTTGCCAGAGAAAAGCCTCAAGGAGTATGGTTTTGTGTTCAAACCAACTGAAGAAGTCGATCCTGACGGCACGGTGCGACGCATCCAATGTGCGGAAATCCTCATCCGCCGTGAAGCAGTGGCCGTCAAACGCGAAGCCCAGATACAAGTTGCACACCTGAGAATCACCGGATAAAAACCAGCAAGAACAATGGAAACTTTTCATAGCCTTCAACATCCTGCACCGAATATGGTGCCGGGGATGCGGGTAACAACGCATCACTTTGACCAAATATTTGCGTGGATATCGGCATTGTCAGCGGATGGCTTGTCGATTTTTATGGGCGGAAAAGCCTTTGGCCTGATTGGCACCAATCCACAAGCGCAAAAGACCAATTTTGACCTTCAGATCGAAGATGATGTATTGGTCCTCAAGAAGTTTGCGGTGATGTTTCCGGATGGTCGTTTGGCCGCTGGAAGCGAAGGGCTGACAGCAGAAATTCAATATTCCCTGACATCTCTGGTTGGTGGAACCTATGATATCCTGCTGATCTGCGATCCGCAACAACATCAAGCCTTCGGAACGCCCGATCCAGCGGAGACGCCTTATCGGCATCCATATCGTAATCCAGCCTGTCGTTTGGACGTGGTTCCGTCTGGTAGCCTTGCCCTCGATACGTCGCCGGAAGCAATTAAGATTGCCGAGTTAAGTTTCGAGCAGGACTGTTTTCGCTTTTCCGAAAGTTATATCCCGCCCTGTGTGCACCTGAGAGGCTATCAGACCCTCTGGCAAAAATATCTTGACTACCGCCGGAACTGGCGTCAGTTTTATACCTACTCGGTTGATATTCTGCAAAAGACCAGTCCTTCTGATCCCAGCCCGGTGATTCAATCCCTGCGGAAGATGGCAGAGGAGATTGGCCAATATACCGCCCAAAACAGTGTGCGGGTGCAAGGCCTGGGCCGGACAGCTGCTCCCCTGGAACTAATTCAGCTATGTACCAGTCTTGCGGCGATGTTTCATTTCTACCTTGAAACATTGCCGAATGAAGCAGAACTGATCGAGCTGTTTAAGCGCCATGTCAAGAGCCTGCCCGGCTATGATGATTTTCAACGGCAGGGCTTTCGGGACGCCGTTCGCACCGCCGCGAATTTGGTTCACGACCCATTGGATATGGCCCATTCCTTACAGGTTTTGGACGTATTCTTTGATGAAGCACTGACCACCTGGCACCGTTTGTCGGAAGCCAGCCAATTGCTCTACGTACCAGCCGAAACCAGCAAAATGTTCATCCGCTAATTGTCAAAATATGCCTACCGCAGTTGTCATTCTCAAATCGCAGCATACCTGTCCGATGTATGACGGGTCAACCCCGCATGTCGGCGGGCCCTGTTCCTCTGGTAGTGGAAGCGTATTCATCGAAGGCAGTGCCGTCGTACGGGTTGGAGATACTGCCACCTGTAGCTCACCCAGCCAGCCAATCATCCAGACAGGTGCCAAGACCGTGTATATCGACGGGCAGCTTGCTGCCATCGCACCCGGAAGTCTCACCAATCATGGAGGGACCATTATCCAGGGAGGCTGTACCAGTGTCATGATTGAATAAACTCTTAATCATCTGAAAAACATGAAAACTGAATCTCAAAATAAAGAACGGAATCGTGCCATTGGCAAGGCCATTGGCTGGAACATCATTCCCCTGCTATTGGTCGCCGGACTAACCCTGGCGTTTAGTGGGATCAATCAGCAGCAACTTGATACAACTGTAGATGCGCGGGATGCGCTGAAGAGTGAGTTGACTGCCAGTCGAAAAATCATTCAGGAGGATTCAATCCTACGCTATGTCGAAATGCCTGCGCTGGTTCAGAGTCTGGATTCTCTCTTTAAAAGCTGGACGTTAGCCAATAATGAATTGGTGTCATTGACTGAAGACCAGGATGGGAGCCAGATCGAAGGGAATATTGCGGCCATTAAACGGAACATTGACCTGAAAACCCGCTCTCTGAGATCGGAACACTTTGCGAGCTATCCTTTAGCGCAAAGTCTTGCCAATCAATATTACCAGCGGAAACGCGTGTTTGCTGATTTGCTTGCGCTGAAAGCGACGTCTGAAGGTGGAGAAGAGTTGCTCAAAAGGATTGAAGAAATTGAAGAAGAGGCATTGACAGCAGAACGGCAAAACAATCGCGAGCAAAGAGAGCTGCAACGAGAAATCAACCAGCAGGCCCGTGAGATCCTCCAATTGGAAAGACAGTTGTCTCAATGTGGTGGAGGCGGTGGTTCAGACTGTTCTGCGCTGGCGCAGGAGGTGAGTAGTCTTCAGGCAGAAAGTGCCGCGAAAAGTACCGAACTCCAGAACGTAAAAACAGATTACGAGAAGGTCATCAATGCTGCAATACTGGATGTCTCTGCTTTGCCCAATGGGATATTCAAAAATGGGGCTGCTAAGAATCGTATTGTACGCAACCTGCGGGATGGATTGAAAGGCTAAAGAACATGGATAAACCGGGTCTGTCTTGTCAGCCTGAGGAGACAGACCCTATTCCTCTGATCGATTTACGTGTAACAATCATTTTCCTGAAAAAATACTGAAACGCTGATTGATGATTTGTCCTGGACCACAATATGCCCGCCCTGCTTCTAACCGATTTGACTATGAAGCGGCGCATTTGCGTGCACTGGAATTGTTTAGCCGCGACTTCAAAAAACGCTATCCAGGCGGTGAAGTCATTTCTGAACTTGAGTATATGGCGCGTACGACCAAAGCCCCCAAATCTCCCGGATCGATTGCTATCGCAGGAAAGAAAGAACTGACCAGGCTTATACAGGCCTTGAGCGTTGACTTCCGGAGATGGGTGAAAGAAGGTGATTTTCGGAAATGTGATGCGATGGGCATCTCTGAAGATGGGACCTATGGAGAGATTTTGGAAGTGACCACAGTCAGCCGGAAGAGTAGTGCAGCCAGACAGATTCGGGATAAACTCGATACTCTGAACCGTACCGTGAATATGACGCACAATCTTCATACTTCCTGGGTAGCCTCTTCGTGGAAACCTAGCCGGCCCGGAGAGATGTTTTACCCGCTGGGACCAGGAAAGCAATCACGCTTTATCTGTTTTAAACCAACCCAGCGCGAAATGCCTGCGAAAGGTGTGATCCTATACGAAATCCATGATGCGCCTCAGTCCAAACGACATCCTGTAACGGTTCCCGGCTTTGAGCGGGTCCGAAAAAAGATCCACCAGAAGATTCAGAAGAAACCGATTGTTGTCAGGCAGGAGAAACAATGGGCTGAAGGCTTTCTGGGAGAGAATCCCTGGGCAAAGCCGATTCTGTGTAGTCTCTATGTCCTCGCTGGTGCCGGGTTGGCAATTGCCACCGTTGCTTTTTGTTTTAGCCCCGTCCCCGGCGATGAAGTCCTGGCTGCCAATGCTGCCCTGGCATTGTTCGCTGCGGCAGGGATCCGGTGAAAAACGGACAATCTGCCTTGAATTCCTCTCTATTTGATTGAAACCGATCATTACCTATGAGCACCTTTATTCAGGAAATCAAGATAGACCTTGGCGCAAAGGAACTATACATTGTCTGGAATGGTCCTGATACATTCCGCAATGCCTCTGGGCCAATTAAATGGAAAGCCCATGCAATGTCGAGGCGGCTCACAAGGGGTAAGCATCTGGTAAATGGAACATCGCATTACCACCAACCCGGCAATTGCTTCAGATTTGCCATTTACTTTGGAAGAGACCGTACCCGACAATTTCTGATTCATGCCGAAGGGAAAGCAACCGCTGCGCAGGAGGGGCATGGCTGTATTGCCATTCCTCTGAAAGAAGCTGAAAAGATTCATCGATACAGCAAGGTCCGAAAAACAAAGGTTCATATTTCGTGATTCGTTTCCTTTTCTCATCTGTGGAAAACGAACTGGCTACTATGCGATATGGAAAGCAACATACAATCTGTCTGGGCAAAACTGGTTTACGGTTTCTCCCTCCTGCCCTGTTTGGTTATCCTGAACTGAGAGAATTGATCGTTTCGGATAAGTACTGGGATGAAAAAAGTGAGGTTTGGGTAGAATGTGAGGGAAATGGTCAACCGAACCGGTTATATGCTTTACCTAAAGAGCTGCAAAAACTCCACAAATTAGAGGTGCTTCGCTTAGGGGGAAACTGGAATGAAAATTGGCCGATTGATGATATTTCCGTTCTTGCACGGCTTTCAGAACTTCGCATTCTGGATGTAAGTGGGAACCAAATCTCTTGCATTCCAGCGTTGCGCACCTTACAGAAAGTGCAGATTCTGGACCTCAGCAATAACGAAATCAAGGATCTTTCGAACCTGGATGGTTTATCGGAGCTGCGTTCATTGTATGTAAGCTTCAATCAGATTCAAAGCCTGGATCGTTTGCCGGAGCTGGATCAGCTGTCTGAGCTGGATGTAAGTGGTAATCTGATTAGAAGCCTGGCAAGAATTGGCCGTTTCCCCCAACTCCATAAGCTTTACCTTCGCCGCAATCAGATTCAGGACCTTTCTGAATTACAGCTGCCTCATAAGCTGACAACACTGGATTTGAGCAAAAATCAGATCCGGGATATTCGCCCCTTGCTGCCATATCTGCGGAAGGGGATGGATATTAGCATGAAAGAATATGAGATTGACGGGAAGATCAATCTGTTCCAAAATCCGATCCAGCAACCTCCTTTGGAAATTCTGAACAAAGGACGAGAGGCGATTCTGAATTATTTTGACAATTTGGAGGCCTCCGAAGAAGCCAAACTACAGGAAGCCAAAATCTTATTGGTTGGGGAAGGTGGAGTTGGCAAAACCACCCTGGTGAGAAAATTGATGGATGCCAAGGCTGAAATGCCTGCGCCTGATGCGTCAACGCGAGGCATTTCAATCTCATTGCTACGTTTTCATCAATCAGATGGGACGCCCTTTGAGGCGCATATATGGGATTTTGGCGGCCAGGAAATCTACCACGCTACCCATCGTTTTTTTCTCACAAAACGCTCCTTATATCTACTCCTCACTGAAACCCGTCGTCAGGATGATAACTTCGATTACTGGATACCCAATATCCATTTATTTGGCGGCAACAGCCCGATCATGGTTATCCAGAATATATTCCAGGGTGGGCACCATTCTTTAAGCATTGGCCATTATCGAAATCAGAGTGCCTTTAACATTGTCGAATCAGTATTAGAAGTCAATCTTAAAACAAACCAAAACCTCGACTTGCTGAAGCAAAAGGTGCTGAATCAGCTTACAAGCCTTTCGCACATTGTCGAAGACACAATTCCCAAATCCTGGATGCAGGTTCGGGAAAGACTTGGGAATTTGGCAAAAGAAAGACCTTTACTGGGACTTGATCGCTTTATGGAAATCTGTGAAGAATACCAGATCAATAAGCGACAGGCATTTACGGTGGGTGAATACCTTCATGATTTAGGAATCATCCTTTGGTTCAACAATATCCTGGGCTTAAAAGATAAAATCATCCTCAGACCGGAATGGGCTACGCGTGCTGTTTATCAGATCATCGATGATGATCAGGTGAACGAGAATAAGGGACATATTGACCGGGAAGATTTACAGCGCATTTGGCAGGGGGATGAATACCAGTATTTACACGATGAATTGATCGCCCTGATGAAGGCGTTCAGATTGTGCTTCCAGAAGAAAAACCGCGACGAATATCTGATCCTGGGTTTGCTTCCGGTTGATCCGCAACATGAAATCGACTGGCCGCACGCGAAGGGCTTGACCATTCGTTACGAATACACATTTATCCCCAAGGGGATTGTGAATGAGTTGACTACATTGCTGATCCGGTATGTCAAGGAACAGGATGTATCCTACATTTGGAGCCGTGGGGTCTGGCTAAGTGATGAGGGGACAGATGTGATCATTCATGAAGATCGACGAAATCGCAGCGTCGAAGTCCGTGCCAGTGGATTGAACCCTGCCGGTATGATGAAAATGATTCAGAAAGAACTCGATGATATCCATGAAACACTTCCGGGAATCTATGTGGAAAAACTGGTCCCCTGTAGTTGCCAAAGATGTGCAAAGAGCAATCGTCCCAAGATGATCTCTTATGATGAGCTAATTGGAATGCTTCGGGAGAATAGACATAGCTGGCATTGCAACTTTGGTGGAGAGTCGGTGAGTATCGAAAAGCTGCTTCTCAGGGTCGGAATCACCCCAATAAAGATTACCCCTCGAAACAGAAACAGGGATTGACGGAATCAACCGGAGACAATTTCTCCAAAGCTGATCGAAGGCTTCCAATCAGCTTTGGAGTGAGTTTTTCTAGATCACGAAAAAAACAAGCCCTGAATCCGATCCCGTAACTTCGTTCCATCCGGATCGGAACTGGTTTTGAGTTCACAAAATTGTTCTGCCCATGCTGAGGTGCGTATTCGTAAGGGAGGATTTTCATTTTCCACCACCTCAAGAATCACCTCTGCTACTTGTTGACCCGTCTGATAGGTTGAAGCAGTATCTTCAGCGCGGTTTTGCGCG
>JBCBZF010000684.1:0-4052 GCA_039815525.1 Bacteroidota bacterium
CCGCCGACGCCATTGCCGAGGAGGTGGGCATCCAGCACGTCATTGCTGAAGTGCGGGCAGACCAAAAGGTGTCTGTCATCAAGAAGCTGCAGTCGGGTAAAGGGCATAGCCAAAAGCGAGTTGGCACATTATGCCACGCTTTATGCAAAGATTCAGGCCAAGAAAGGCTTCTCCATTGAGTTGTTTAACAACTATAATTCTCCCTACCAATTTCAGGTGGTTGAAGCGGCCAATCAGTTTTATACCAATCTGACGCTTCAGCAAAATATTCTGAAAGGCCAGGGACTTTTGCGCTTTACCTGCAATGATATTTTCAATACCCTGCGGGATAAAAACATCGCCCGCTACCAGGACTTTGATGTATCATTCTATCAAAAGCGGATTACCCGTAATTATTCATTGACCTTTATCTATCGTTTCAGCAACAAAGGCAGTGTGCAGGAGCGTTCGATTGAGAAAAACCGTGGCAGCCGGAATCGTTTGTGATTTTCTGTCAGCTAACAGAAAGCAGGTCTTGTTTCTCCTGAGAAACGAGACCTGTTTCATTTTCAAACCACCATTGCATCGAGCATTGAACGCGGTCCAATGCTACGAACGATGATCAGGAACCACATTTTACATTTTTGTGCGCTACTGCTCAATAAACATCCCGCCTTCCCAGCGTCCCCGCCGCTGAATACCAGCCTGATCAGTCAAGAGAATTGAATTGGGCGTACCATGCCAACGGCCACTGCGCTGTTCCCGAAAGCGATTGGTAAAAGTACCCGAACCTGCCAGACTATCATTGCGCCAAACTCCTTCAAAACGGCTCCCATCGACCCAGTTCATCACACCCTGACCAGATTTTTGCCCCATCTCCCATTTTCCTTCATAGACCGTTCCGTCTGGCAGATTGAGTTTGCCAGTGCCATGAAAAACCCCCTCTTTGAAGCCCCCTTCATAGATCCGTCCATCTGAAAAGTGAAAGAGACCTTTCCCGGAAGGTTGTCCTGCGACCCAACCACCCCGATAATTGCTGCTGTCTGCCCAGGCTTTCACCCCCCAACCACTGTATAGCCCTTTGCGCCAATTGCCCTGATAACGGCTGCCATCTGCGCGGGTTTCAATGCCTTTTCCATTGGGCTGATCATCCGTCCATTCTCCCTCATATTGAGAGGTATCCGTCCGGGTCAGGATGCCCTGGCCATGTCGTTTTCCAGCCAACCAATCGCCTTCGTATACGCTGCTGTCTTCGTAAATCGCCTTTCCTCTTCCATTGGGCAAAGTTTGGGCAATGTCGCCTTCGTAATCAAAACTTTGCCCGAGGGCATTGGTGAGATTCGGTAGCGGTCCATCATCGATGGCCAGACGGGCTTTCTGAGCAGAATCGGCATAGGCCCC
Organism: Bacteroidota bacterium; assembly: GCA_039815525.1. GTDB lineage: Bacteria > Bacteroidota > Bacteroidia > J057 > J057 > JBCAWW01. Next base: position 1,381 of record JBCBZF010000684.1, read on the forward strand.
GGATGGGTATATGGCGAGATAGCGATCGTAGGAAGCGACCGTGTGGGTAGATTGGGCGACTTGCCAGGCGTCCTGGTCTTTTTGGGCAGCATCCAACTGCGGCACATACCAGAGGGCAAAACTCCCGGCGGCGATGACCACTGCCATGATCAGGCTACGCAACCACAGATGGCGCTTCCTCGCACTGATCAAGCGGGCTGAAAAGGCGTCAAAGGCTTCCCTGGTTTCATACATTTCCTCCCAGTCATCCACTTTCTTGCGTAAGCCAGGGGTCCAACTTAGTTTCCCACGCAATTCTTCCAGGTCTTCATGTTTGCGGGAAATGCCTTCGGCAATGGCTGTTTCATCCGCCATCACCGCCTCAGTCGGGATACGCTCACCCTGAATCTGTTCTTTGACCGCCTGATAATGTGCCTTGAGTGGTGCATAATCTTCGGACCACAGTTGGGTCATCACCTCTTTCAGGCGCATGCGCCAGTCGGCAAGTTTTTGGTTCCAGTCGGTGAATTCTTCCTGAGCGGAATCGAGGTGGGATTGCAGACGCTGGATCAAGTCTTTGGCGTCGGCATTGCGATTGTAGTCCTCCACTTCGAGCGCTGCTTCAATCTCTGCGATCAGGCTCTGGGCTTTTTGCAGGCGCAGGCGATGCATGTCTTCTTTCCGCGCCTCAAGGATGCTTTGTAGGGCATGAAATTGCCTGAGCGGAGCGGCATAGTTTTCCTCATAAGCCTGTAGGTTACGGGAAAGTAGCGCTTCCATTTCGGAGAAAAGGTGGCGATTGGTGGCGTAAGCGAGATAGGTATTCTGTGCGCGCACCTCTTCAATCTCCGCCATTTTGGCTTCAAAAGCAGCCCGAAAGCTTTCGTCCCGGATGTTGGCAGCGTCCATTATTCCTGCAGTCTTTTCAAATGTTGGTCCCAGTCTCCGGCAGCTTCATCGCGCAAGTCAACGAAAAGTTGGTCTAATTGGGGGCGAATGGCTTGAAAATCAGCATCCATATCGGCCTTCAATGTATAAAACGGATCAAAACTTCGCACCGCATGTGCCAAATGCCGGATCGCAGATTGCGGGTCTTTGCGGCGGGCGTAGTACTTGGCCAGATTGTAATAATTCTCCGGCAGACCTTCCGGATCGTATTCCAGCACTTTTTCCCCATAATCCGTGGCATTCTCAAATTCGCCCAGAACATAGGAAATCCAGGCCGCGAGGAAGTAGCCCTCGGCCGTCAGGTGTGGATTGTCGATGCCTTTGGCATAGGTCGCACAAGCCAGATAATGCTCCCGTGATTTTTCCAGGTCAAAAAAAAGACCCGCTTCCTGAAAAACGTGCCCCAGATATAAATGGCAAAAAGGATTGCCGCGATACACCTTGACACTCTCCTGCAAATAATCGTGAGCGTCCTTAAGAAAGCGTGGTTCGTCAGGATGTTGGAGAAAGCGTTCAAAATCGTTTTTCCCATCCAAAAAGCGCTCCCTTGCCTCGGTTTTTTTGCTGTTTTCAATGAGGGAGGACAACTGTTTCAGCCCCTCCTGCATTTCTACCCGCTGTAATTCAAACTGAGAGACAATGCTCATCATGCCCATGTCCACACTGGCTTTCAGTCCGGCGAGACCTTCTTCCAACATCTCGCCCGTCTGGACAAGGGTATCATTGACATTGCGGACTTCCGCTCCTATTTGCTCCATGCCCTCCGCCACCTGATCAAAGCCTTGTTCCAGGCTCAACTCAATCTCAAACAGGCTTTTCTGGATCACCTCAGTTTGCTGCAACAATGCCCCGTGAATCTCTTTTTGCTGGAACTCCATTCGGTCAAAACCATGCACCAGGGTATCGTCGAGCTTGGCCCCGATGGCACGATTGGCATCAATGAAGCGCTGTACCTGATGCTCTGCGACCCGCTGAATGCCTTCCCCCGCGGCAAATACAAAGCGCATTAGATTGCGGTGGCGGTGATAATCTTCCGCCTTGCCGGTGCTCTGAAATGCTTTGAGGAGTTTCATTGTGAGAAATCAGGTGTCAGGGGAGAGGGGGGAGTCTTTGTATTTACTTAGAATAAGAGAGTGGGAATTTTGTCACAAAGATGGAAAGATTTGTGAGATTCCGCCTGAAAAGTGAAGGGTGATCTTGCCAGGGATGGTGTGCGAAATATCATTCTCTGGGTTTTAGAGAATCAATTCGACCCAACGTCGGTACATTTCGCCACTGGGATGCAGTTGATCTGACGCAATCAAATCAGGATCATCTAGTGCTTCCCGGGAAATCGGCGTAATGTCATAAAATCTTACACCCCGCTTTTGGCAGACGCTGTCGGCAATCAAATTGTATCGATCCAGCTCGGCAGCAATTTTTTCGGGATTGCGGTTCTGGCCAAAAGGGGTTACGCCATAATCAGGAATCGACAAGACCAGAACCCGGCCGGTGTCATTGCCAGCAAATGCAATTGCCTGATCCAGCAGTTTGGCAAATTCCGCGCGATACTGAATCTCAGGATAGCCCCGAAACTGGTTGTTGACGCCGATGAGCAGAGACACGATGTCGTAGGGCCCTTCCGGCTTGACGAAGTGTTGGGGCCGGAGGATGCTCGGACCTCGCAGAACGGCAGATAGCTCGCCTCCCACACCTTGAACCCAAGGTCGTTCGTCGCAAACACAGGTCGGCCGATATGATCGGAG
>JBCBZF010000364.1:0-6351 GCA_039815525.1 Bacteroidota bacterium
CAATCTGGTTGATCGATTGTCGACCATGGGAAAGATGGAAGAGGGACGTTTGACAACCCTTGGGCTAACAGCGACTTCCCGTAACATCTGGTGTTTGGAACTGGGAGGGGAGGATTCTGACCAACGACCGGCAGTAGCCATAGTCGCAGGCATGGATGCACATGGCTTATTGGGAACAGAAATCAGTTTAAGACTGGCTGAAAGCCTTAGTAAGGACAAAGAATTATTGGCTCAAACCACGTTCTACATCATTCCTCTGGCGAATCCTGATATTTTTGTCAATGATCCCAATCGTTTGTTATGGGAAAAACATACCAATGATTTGTCTTACGATGATGATCGGGACGGAAAAGAGGACGAAGATGGATATGACGATTTGAATCAGGATCGGATCATCAGTATGATGCGAATCCGGGACGTAACTGGTTCCTGGAAACCCCACCCTGATGATCCCAGGGTCATGGTCAAAGCAGATCCCAGTAAGGGCGAAAAAGGTTGGTATCATTTATTGACCGAAGGAATTGATAACGACAATGATGGCAAAGTCAATGAAGATTTACCCGGTGGGATCAATCTGAATAAGAACCTTACCTTCGATTACGTCCCCTTCGCTGACGGAGCTGGTGCCTATCCTGCCTCTTCGATTGAAAGTCGGGCGCTGCTGGATATGCTGTTTGAACAGTGGAATGTACACACCGTCATTTCATTTTCTGGAATAAACAATCTCAACAAAGCCTGGAAAGCGCAGGCACCCTCGCCGCAAAGCCGGATCATTACGCAGGTTTTACCTGAAGATGCCGATGTATTTCAGTGGGGCGTAGAGGCCTACAAAGAACTGATTCCGCAAAAAGATGCGCCAGTCAGCAGGCCACAGGGAGGAGAATTTGCGACCTGGGCCTATTTTCACTACGGACGCTACAGCTTTTCTACGCCAGGCTGGTGGGTGCCCAAAGTGGTTGCCGGCGAAAACGAAACCAGAGATATTGACAATGAAATGATTCGCTTCCTTGATTGGGCGGAGCAACAGAGTCGCGAGCAGAAGTTATGGGTTGATTGGACCAAGATTGATCATCCTGATTATCCTGACCAGGAGGTAGAGGTGGGGGGAATTGTGCCTTACGCCAACACTCAACCTCCGATTGAAATGGTCGATAGTATCGCGACCGATCACCTGCAGTTTGTCAAAGAAGTTGCGTCCATGCTGCCGCGTCTGGAGATTCAGAATATCAAGGTAGAACCTCTGAATGGCAATCTGTCCAGGATTACAGCTGATATTTACAATGCTGGTTTCCTGCCGACTCACTCGGCGATGGGCAATAAAATCCGTTGGGTGCGTAAGCCCAAGCTCCAACTTATCCTGAACTCGGATGAGGAGCAGCGTTTGCTTTCTGGCCCTCCGGTCGAATTGCAACAACCAATCCCCGGAGACGGTTCCAAGCGTTTTTCGTGGTTGGTTCGCGGCAAAGGCAATCTGGTTTTAAAAGTTGGCAGCCCCATTTGTGGTTTTGCCCAAGAGGTCATTTCTCTCCGCTAAATTTTTTCCTGCAAAACATGAATGCAAAAAAATATATTATCCTGAGTCTTGGCCTGCTGATGGGGCTGTTTGTGTCTGCCCAGGACCAGCTTTTTAAGGCACCGGGCGCGCCTCTGGATCCGAAAGTCAATGTGCGTTGGAACCGTTTTTATGACCACGCGGAAATCACTGAGATTTGCAAAGCCATTGCGGAAGCCCACCCTGGTCTGGTGAGTCTGGAAAGCATCGGAGAATCATATGAAGAACGCAGCCTTTGGTGTCTGACCATTACCGATAAAGCCACGGGCGAAGCGGACACGAAGCCAGCCTATTATATCGATGGTAACATTCACTCCAATGAGATTCAGGGTTCAGAAATCGCCCTGTATACTGCCTGGTACCTGACAGAAAATCAGGCTTCAGTTACCTGGATTCGGGATTTGCTTGCCAACCGGACGTTTTACATCGTTCCAACCATCAATCCAGATGCGCGGGACCATTATATGCATGAAGCCAATAATGCCAACAGCCCCCGTGGTGGCATGGTCCCTGCTGACAATGATGGTGATGGTCGTTATGATGAAGATGGATATGATGATCTGGACAAAAACGGACATATCACGATGATGCGCCGTGAATCCCCTAATGGACGCTGGAAAGTTGACCCGGATGATCCCCGTCGAATGATTCGTTGTCGGCCGGATGAGCCAGGGACCCACGAAATGTTGGGCTATGAAGGCATTGACAATGATGGCGATGGCCGCATAAATGAAGATGGTGTGGCATTCTCCTATGATCCAAATCGGGACTGGGGCTGGAACTGGCAGCCCAATTATGTGCAGCGAGGTGCGTATAAGTATCCTTTTTCCCTGCCAGAGACGAGAGCCGTAGCAGACTTTGTTGTGGCTCATCCCAACATTGCCGGGGCACAAACCTACCACAATAGCGGTGGCATGATTCTGCGTGGCCCTGGTGCCAAGGAGGACATCGGCTTGTACAATCGTTCTGATCTGCAAGTCTATGATCAAATCGCAAAAAGGGGCGAAGAGATGTTACCCGGCTATGATTACCTGACCATTTACAAAGATCTGTATTCTGTTTATGGTGGTGAATTAGATTGGTTTTATGGCAGTCTGGGGATTTTTACCTACTCCAATGAATTGTGGACTTCTTATTTGATGTTCAACAAAGACTATGATGGGAAATTCGCTGAGGCTGGCAAAGACCGCTATAAATTTGATAAATACCTTTTGTTTGAAGAGTCCTTTGTCCCCTGGCAAAGCTATCAGCACCCTAGTTATGGACGCATTGAAATCGGTGGCTTTAAGAAATCAACTGGCAGGTTAGAGCCTACTTTCATGCTGGAAAATGATGCCCACCGGAACATGGCCTTTACCCTCTATCATGCCGATCAAATGCCATTGCTGGAAGTGCAGGACATTGAGGTAGTAGAGTTGGATAAGAAACTCAAGCAAGTCACCGCGGTCATTGTCAATAAACGCCTGATTCCTACACATTCAGCCCATGATGTCAAAAATCATATTACCCGACCGGACCACATCAGTCTTCTTACACCAGAGGATACTGATCTGATTGCCGGTATGGTGGTGCAAAATGCGGACTTAGGCTTAGCCATAGAGCAAAAACACCAACCCGCTCGGCTGAAAGTGGACAATATTCCCGGCATGGGTACAGTAACTGTCCGTTGGATAGTCGAAGGCGAAGGGCCCTTTGTGATTGAAGTCAACAGTGTGAAAGGCGGAACTGCCAGCCGATCTACTTCCGACGACGGAGATTAGCCTGGCAAAAATGTCATTTCATATTTAGGCAACATCAATCCTGCACCAGGTCTTTCGTTATTTCTAATCTGGCAACGCTTCCTGCCCGTACGAAAGAGGGCAGTTCCGTCAGGACTTGCCCAATCTGCGGGCCCTACTAGGCATGGTGACATCAAAAGGTTTTGTTAAACGGCTGTAACTGCCGGGGGCATATGAGTATACTCCAGGAGTATTGGTCCTCCCTGGAAAGCGAAGAAGCAGACCTGCGTTTATGATCAGCGACGGTTGCTTTTGGCGTCTTTCAGAAGGCCTTCGAACAGCCAGTTGGCCATCAACTGACGGTTGCCTTCCAAAATCAACCTGGCCTGGTCGCTGCGGTTGCGGATATTGCCCAGCTCAATGAAAACTGCAGTCGGATCCGTTTCGCGCAACATATGGAGATCGCGGGAACTAACCGTTCCGTCATAGCCCCGATTTTTACGATAATAGTCGTATTTATCCTGCATGGTTTGACGCATCGTCAGGGCCAGAGATTTACTTTTGCTATCGTCAATTTTGTGGTAGAAAAATACATCTGTCTTTTTCCCCTTGCTGTTGGAATCGATGTGGATGACCACCAGACGCTGAAAATCAACCCCTTGTTTTTTGTTTTTTCGATAGAGTGCATTGACCGCATCTGACCGTTGGGTAAGACGTTCTGATTGAGAAATGGGGATCTCCTGATTAAGCCAACAGGTTTCTTCTTTGTCTGCCTTGAGAATTTCCCCATTGCGAATCCCATCATTCTCATCCCGGGTGATGATGTATACCGTGGCGCCATGAGAGAGTAAGGTCCAGGCCAAACGCAAAGTCACATCATAGGCGTACTCATCCTCACATAAACTATGCTTTCCATAATTCCCGACTGCACCTGGGTCAGGGCCGCCATGCCCTGATACGAGATAAAATACTTTGCCATTCATTTCTGTGCTCATCAACGGCACCGTTGCATAATCTTCACCAAAAATTTTGTAATTCCCTCTCACTCGTCCCGTATTATTGCTACGGCTGAGACTGGGAGAATCAGTATCTGTTCCTCCAATTTCTACCGATTCGTTGGCACAGTAAATCATATGGTAGGGAACCCATAAGACCTTGTCCTTGCGATAATCACCCTGCTTCAGGCCGAGGCTGAACATGGCATCATTGTAAGCCTCCACCTTCTTGGCCCAGTCGAGATCATTTTTTCCAACCGTACTTCTGATGCTTTTGCCATTATAAGTGTACACTAAAATCGGCAGTTGATACGCGCGCCCTTCACGCAAACCTTGCTTTTTGCGCATATCATTGATTTTATAGAAGTAACTGAGATTGCAATTGGTCTTGACGCGGTGGGTATTGAGTAAAGAGTATATGCCAGATCCTGGCTGAGCAATGGCGGTAGCGTGGCGTTGGTTTTGGCCGAAGGCCTGGATGCTTAATGTCAGTAACAACAAGACAATCAGACGGAGGTGTGTCATGTTCACGGGTTCTGGTACGAGTCGAAAATACGCTTTTTCATCATCAAACGCTTGGGGATCAAAGATATTCCATTTGTTGAAATCAAGCTTAACATATTTAAGAAGGAAAATTGGGGCCAAAGTCTCAGGTAATTTCTTTGGTGATGGCTTGTACCTCGACCGGAATACCCGTCAAGACAGCAGTCCCGGAGATGGGATCTACTTGCAAGTGATCTGTCAGATCATTGATGCTTACTCCTGGTTTCTGGCTGGCAATGCGTAGCCGAACGCCAGATTTATTATGACCCCATCCATGTGGTATACTGACCACACCAGGCATCATGCTATCGGATACTTCTAAAGGCAACCGGATTTTTCCTACCGTAGAAATCACTTCCACCAGGTCCCCGGTGATGAGTTGTCGAGCGTCTGCTTCTTCCGGATGCATGAGCAGGCTGCAGCGATTAGGACCTTTTTGCAAGCGTTTACTATTGTGCATCCAGGAATTATTGCTTCGTAGGTCGCGGCGCCCGATGAGACGTAGGGGGAAATCTATTGAATCAGATTTCAGAGACACTGCTTTGACTGCGTCGATGAATAAGTCATGATCTAACTTCAATCGCTTGTTTTTGGTAAACAAACGGCCAGGTAAGCTCGTCTTTAGCTGTCCGAAATCAATGCCGTGAGGATGGCGGATCAGTCTCTTTAGATTCAGGCCATTTTTTTGAAACAAACGTCCGTTGAGTTGACCATATGGTCCGATTCGTAAAGCAAGGTCAATTTTACGCTGGGGATGGAGAAAGCGCTGAACAGCATGTTTGGTCCGGGTCAGCCAGTTTGCCCCTCTTTTACGCTCTATTCCGTGCATCAGACTTTCGAGTATGTTCCAGTCAAAGCGTTGATTTTCAGAGATGAGAATACCCGGTTCTGAATATTTAGCCGTATTGTGCATACTGACGATGTGTAGCGCGATGCCATAGTGAAAGCTCTCTATCCCCGTGGCAGGCGGCAGGATCAAACTGGCGTGTCGGGTGGTTTCATTGAGATAAATGTCAATGGCAAGTACAAAGTCTAATTGCTCCAGTGATTGGGCCAGTTTGGTTCCATTGGGGGAAGAAAGGACTGGATTACCTGCAATGGTAATCAGTCCTTTGATCTGTCCGGGTCCCGGGGTATTGATCTCATCAATCATGGTGGCTGCGGGCAGATCCCCAGCCACCTCGGGCAACTGACGCACCCGACTGGTCCAACGCAGGGCTTTGGCTTCCTTTTTTACTGCTTTCAAAAAATCAATCGCTGGCTGTGGAAACATGACACCGCCTTCCCGGTCCATATTACCCGTCATGAGGTTGAGGCAAATCATCAACCACTGGTTCAGGCTGCCATGTTCCTGAACAGAAGTCCCCAGCCGCCCATAACAACAAGCTGATTGGGCTTGTGCAAAATCCTTTGTCAGCTGCCGGATATCTTCGGCAGGAATACCTGTATGCTGCGCTGCCATTTCAGGCGGATATGTTTTGACCAGTTCACGAATGCTGTTAATTCCGTCAGTGAAGTCATGGACATGGTTTTCTTTTTCCAG
>JBCBZF010000922.1:0-2947 GCA_039815525.1 Bacteroidota bacterium
AATCAACTCATGATCTCCAGCCGATTGGTTTTTATTGGCCACCTCCTCAACCAATTGGCCCATTTGGTTGTACATCCGTATTGAAACTGCTCCAGACACTGGCAAATGGTAAGAAATACTTCCCTTGCTTTTTAAGGGATTAGGAGAAACCACCAGTGAAAGCTCAGAACCAACTTTACTTTCCTGGCTCTCTTCCCCCCTTCTATCAAATTCACCATCACAGAATATCGCACAAAAAGGTTCATGAATCTCGGGATTGATGTCAGCAAGAAAGCAAGCGGTATTACTCCCTGCTTCTGCTTTAAAACCGGGCTGAAGAATGACCTGATTTCCTGAAACCAAGCTGGTAATTGCAGCGGGATCTGTCAGGGTCTCTCCTGCTCCTCCCGTCCCAGCAGAAATCATGCCTACTGCCCAGTTATTCGCACTTGGGATTGTAATACCAGGTTGAGGAAATGTAAGGGAAGATTCCCCTCCTTCAACGATAGAAACATTGTCCACATCAAGAATGGCCTCACGCGGATCAGGCTGTGCTCCAGCAGCAGGGGGGGGAAGGTCAACATCTGGATAAATCCAAATTCGTTCGTAATCTTCCTGTGGACGAAATTCTACCGTGATATTGTACCAATCAGATTGGGTGAATTGCGTATTTAGACCCTCAGGACTCTCAAAGTGTAGACCTTGCGTTGAAAAGGGCAAGCTGATAATGCTTTGTTTATTCGGTGGGTTAGGAAGTGACATGCTACATCTTCCGTTGGGTAAAGAACCATTCAAGCCTCTTACTGCAAAAATTCGGACATCTCCATCAACCGGCTGCCCTTCTGCCGTTCGATCATTCATAATTTTGAAAAAGACCCGAACCCGCAGACATACCACGTAGACTCGTCCAGCGATAAATTGGACGTTGTCTTGAGATGACGCTCCCGGAATAGTCGGGTTGATCGCAGAAGGAACCGAAAGTAGGCCCTCACCCTCGTCTTGGCGATCAAACATCCGGATAAAGTTTGTCCCGCAATTTGCTGCTTCAGGCTCCCAGTCAACCACGACCGGAGTCCCATGAGAAGGCGTCCAGCCGAATAGACAGTCTTTTGAAAACGACCCACAGTCTCCACATGATCCGGTATAGACCTCAAAGCCACCATTCAGGTTATCAGACTGAGGTTGCCCGGAGAGCGCAGGGCCAAAACAGAAAAATATCCCCATCAAAATGGCATAAAATCCTTTGCTATACATATTTCCTACTGCTTAGATGGTGATTGATTCGCTTCCTGCAAGGCTTGATGTGCCGCCTTTAATTCCTCGAGTTGCCGACTCAACTCAATCACATACAAATAGAGCTCTTCAATTTTTTCCTGCTGGAGTACTGTAATCTCAGATAATTCTAAACCTTCTGTCTCTATTTTTTTCGCGGAAGGCAGGCCAGGTAAATGCCCCAAGGTATTTATCTCCAATTCCAGTTCTGCAAGTTCTTTTAATTCATAATCTTCCTCAAAAACATAGTCCGGCCAATTGAAGGACAGATCCACTTTCACTTTTTCAGTGCGAATCCCCCCTCCTACATATAGTTTGTAATCATCAACATTGGGCAGTTGGTAGGCTAGCGATTCAATTTTACTGTTGTTCAAAACGCCAATGGTCATGATACCGTTAGCGGCCATGGTCATTCTCCCGTGGGTAGTCTTAAACCCCAGTCCATCTCTGTTTTGCAGAATCAGTGGTGCATTACTTGCTTGACTACCATATCGATTGCTAGGAGGGTTGCCTGTATCTCGCCAGGTAAAATTGATTTTATTGATATCTCCCCGACTCAAGCCTGTATTCAAGGCACCCCAATCACCCCAATTGGTCCCTTCATAAATTTCAGTCAATCCTCCTAAGGGATCATCAAATCCATAACCAGCTCCAGGATAAGTGGTAGGAATAAAAATATAGCCATTCCGCCAGATATAATTATTCAGGCCTGATGATCCACTCCATTGCTGGGCTTGAAGCGAAAAATCTGTCAATAAGAAAAATAAACTGAATACAAGTAGATAAAATGCCTTTTTCATGATCATTATTTATCGGTTGTGAAAAAATGTTCACCGATATGATCATCTCATCCACTATTTTTCCCGAAGCATCAGAGCAGGAATGTAGATTCTAAAAGCCGTTTATTTCTCATACACAACCATTCACTTTTTGATTTTCGTGGTTCACGAAACCATATCAGGATTTCATACATTCTGCCGGGGCTGATAGACAAGAAGGGATAATTTCAGTATACCGACACAGCCCCGACATGCACAATCCCCATCAGACTCTATCTTCTGTTACCCCACAAACTTTCGCGAGTTACAGACAACTACATCTCCGCCTCACGCAGCTTTGTTTCGCAAAATATGGTGACTTCATCATTGCCGAAGATGGTGCATCATTGGCTTTTCAAAAACTATTGGAACATCCCCAGCCGCACACCATCAAAAATATTCATGCCTGGCTGACCAAAGTTGCTCAGAATGCCTGTCTGAGGTACATCACGAGATATCGGCAACGTGAGGCGCCACATTCAGCTCTGCCCGAACCAGATCCGGTAATGCCTCATTTTCAGTTATCAGAAGAAGTTGAAAAACGGATTAAACGATTCTTACAAAGCCGGCTATCAGCTCAGGATATGGGTATTTTCACCCTTTTCATGGAAGGCTATAGCAATGCAGAAATCGGGCAAAGCTTAGGCATTGGGTCCAAAACTGTGGCCAACCGAAAATCAATTATTCGAAAAACGCTTCGGAAGGCACGGTTTATCCAGCATCTTTATAAGGAACTAGGATAAAAAATCCAGTTCGTGCCAAAGCTTGTCAAATTCGGACTGGAAGCGTTTCACGACAATGATATCCTCAGTCAGGAGGATGTTCTCTTCATTATAATTTGCAGCAGATCGCGTCCAATTGAAAATACCCGTCAGAGC
>JBCBZF010000572.1:0-4768 GCA_039815525.1 Bacteroidota bacterium
CATAAACCCTTGATCGAAAAGACCCTGGACACAAACACAATCAATCAGATGCTAAAAACCCCAGACCAGGATATGATGCTCCAAGATTTGACTTTTGATAGAGTAGATTCTAATGAAATTGTATTTGTGATTAATTACGGAGATGTCACCAATAAAATCTTTGGTGGCGACTTTTTCTTTTTGTTCGAACTTTCGATGAATCAAGAAGGTCAGCTAAAGTTGTTAGATGAGACTGAGTAGATTCATCTTTCTACTTAGCAGTCAATTTGTTATTTCTCCCCCGATAAAAATTCCAGTTCAGGAACGGTCATACTCGGGACAAATTCCGTGATCCGATACGCCGCCAATTGATGGATGTGGAAGGGATCCTCTTCGATGATGGCTTGCAATGCATTCTGGTTCTCAGCCTGCGCAAGAATGATCCCACCGCTTCGAGGTACTTTCCGGCCGGAAGCCAGAAAATGTCCTGCGGCATACTGACGTTTGAGGAAATCAATGTGGGCTTCCAAGTGCTGGTCAACGGCTTCCAGCGGGACGGTATAGGTCAGTTCGACGATGAACATATAGCAATGATGTTTGTCAGTGATTACACAGAAAGTCCGTTTGGGTTCAGGCTTTTTTGGTACAAATCATGACCCCACTCGACCAATCCATTTTGGTCAGATTGATATCAGATCGGTTTTCCAACTCCGTGATCAATTGCTGCGCTTTTGCCTGATGCCCTTCCTGCCAGTTGGCTTGTGGATTCATGTCATCAATGACATACAATCCACCCACTTTGACCAGGGCCAGGGTTTCATTGAGTTCACTGTACTTGCCCGGCCAGGCATCGGCAAAGATCAAATCAAACTGATCGCCCTGATAGTTTTTGATCCATTCGCTTCCATCCACGCAGAGAATATCGACCTGCGGATTTTGTCCGAAAAACGTCCGGGCAATCTCACACAAGGCCGGATCATTGTCGATGCTGGTGATACGAGCCTGTTGATCCATGCCATCGATCATCCACGATAGGGACAGCCCGATGCCCGTGCCCAGTTCCAGAAAATTACCGCCTGGTTTGGCAGTGATCAGGGTTTTGAGCAGTGTGCCGATGTAGACATCAGACGGCATGCTGAAGCCAATCTCTTTGCATTTGGCTTCCAGTTGGGGGTAGATTGTCGGATAATCAGTGATGATAGACTGGTCCATGTAAGTGGATGATGGGTGAAGATGTTTTACAAAAAGTCAGTTGGATCAAGGCCCCATTTTGCCAGGGAGGCTTCATCGTCCATACGGGAAAAAGGGATGTTATTCTTCTGCTTCATCTCCTCCATGAAGCGATTGGCAAATTGATGGGCGAATCCTTCTTTTTCTGTGCTGGGCAGTCGGCTAAAGGCTTCCCATGGCTCTTCCACATCCTGTTGAACAAAGCTTTGGTAATGTACATGATGCCCAATTTCGTGTGGCAAGGTCCGGTATAATTGGGTGTTGCGGGCCGTTTCCATGCTGAGTGGGATGTGATAGCCACGCTTGTGTTGGATGATGTGATGACCGTCATCTCTCAGGGCTTCCAGTTCTTTCAGCTCATCGACCGACAACTTTTTTGCCCATTTCAATACGCTGCCTTCCTCGACTGCTTCCAAAACGATTGCGGCATGAAATGCCTCTTCAAACTCATAGGCATAAATGTATCTCCCCCAGACGGAAGAAAGAATTTGTTCTTTACGCTTTGGTTGGCGAAGGACAATCAGGCCAATTCCCGTCAGTTGATCAGCTGGAAATTGTTGGAGAATGGTCAGAAGATCAGACGGTGTGCAAGGATGCACATACTTCTGTCGGGTCCGCTCAACGATCAGCATAATCCTTTGCTCAGACACTGTCAGTGGAATTTTCTGGAAATGCGTCAGGGCTTCATAGTAGATTTTCCCTTTTGACAGATTGTAAGGAATGCTAAACCACGACTGCCGGCGTTTACCTTGTTTGGCGGTTCCAATGTTCCGATTGCGCCGGGTCGGTTTTTTCATGCTGACGCCAGGCTTTATCGTTGTACGACCACTTTTTGATGCGAATTGCCATTGACACTGACAAGGTACAATCCATTGCTCCAGGTGCTGGTATCAAGATATTTTCGTCCGCCGGAGCATTGTTCGAAAGAGATGATCTTGCGGCCCATCTGATCATGAATCTCGATGTCGGCATACATCAGGCCTTCCCATTCAATGGTGAAGTAATCCACGCTGGGATTGGGATAGACACGTAGCGAGCTTGGTTGTTCCAGTTCCATGATGCTGGTGGTAAACTGGTCGCAAAAAGTTGAATCGGGATTTTGCTCAATCCAGCCCTTGGCGCTGAGATCGCGTCCGGTGAAAGCGGGATAATCGACTGGATAGCGTTTCATCCGAAAGGTCAGATTCTGGTTGATGGTCAGGGAATCTCCTTGACTTGCTGCTTGCCCACCACGGAAAGGCGTGATGTATTCCCAAACCACTTCATTGTTGGGCGTCAGCTCAAAATTGTAACCAAAGCGTCCGGAGGTGATCAGCGTATTGCCATTATTGAGAAATTGGACACTGGACAATCCCGTGGAGTACAGTTTGGTGGTGTCGGGATGGGCGATGGTGGTCTCGAAATCAGTGGGGTCAAACACGCCATTGTTGTCGAGGTACATCCAACCATAATTGATCCAGGTTGGGGAGACCACATTGACCGTTGAATAGTCTGCGCCCACCCGGTTGTTGAAGACGGCAATCTCACGGTAATACGGCTGCGATGGATCGACAAAGTCATCCACCCAGTGGACGTCATGCTGGTAAAAAAGTTTTTGGTCTGCTTCAGTTCCTTTTTGATAGGCAGCGGGATTGCCCCAGCGGTACATGAGGTCGCCGCCCCGGCCGCTCAGGCCACCACTATGACTGGCTGCTTCGGCCGTGGTGGTGGTATGGTCAATGATCCAAAATTCATGGAAAGTGGGCACCGAAATGATGATCTGCTGCCGGATTGGTTCGTAGTCGATGGCATTGGAATGCATCCAGTCCGGATGACCATCACTGGTATCATAGTTGAGGTCAATCAGTTCCGGGTGGTCTGCCACCACGCCAAAGTTATCTTTGCTTGCGTCAAAATCCTGAACCAGGTGGTCCCAGGCATGCCATTCCCAGACAATCTGGTCAGTGCTGGGATCGACTTCAATGATATAATCCGGCCAAAGCTTATTCTGGTCCAATTTGGCTGGATCGCGTCCAGCGTCCAGGGCTTCTGTTTCGCTTTTTTCTTCCCAAACGATCATCAGAATGTTGCCATTGGGAATGACCGCGATGTCGTGGTGCAGGCGGTTGAGAGAGTCATTGAGCGTATAAGTCCATTCTAAATTATTGTCCCAATCCCGAATCTCAACGGTTTCCCCGCCGCCTCCGGCCCAGATGGCATCGTCTGCGACGACCTGATCTCGTTTGGAGATGACAATGCGGCCATCTTCGAGCAGATAAGTCATATTGCCGGGCCTGAAATTGGCTGCATCGGTCCAGCTATGGACAATTTCCCCACAATTGTCCAGCAGATAGACATTGGGTTGGCCGTGGGGGAAAAAGAGATTGAAGCCGTCAAGTGATTGACTGGGATCATAGGACAGCAGACCAACCGTATTTTGGGCTGAAAGGGATTGCAGGCAGAAGCAGATGCCGAGCAGGAGTAAACCTTTTTTCATGTGGGAAAGAGTGTTTGGGAATTCGAATCATCAAGTTATGAACGAAGGAATACGCCTGCAAGGTGGGCCGGAGAAAAGGATGAAGTTTTCGCTTTTATCATTCAAGCTTCAGTTCCAGATCAAGGGTGGAAAATCCATATACAGACAACATATGCAAGATAAAATTAGTACATTAAGATGAAAGATTAGGGAAATCAAATTAAACCATTCTTAAAATGAAACCTGTAAGACTTAGTTTCAGGGCCATTGTTGTGTCAATGGCCGCCATCCTCATGGTCTGTTTACAAGCCTGTAATCCAGATGATCCGGTCATTGAAGACGACATTGCCACGGCAACTCCTGTCCAGCGCGCTTTTTTCAGTGCCTGGCTGGCAGACTGCACATCTGACACCTTACTTTGGGACTCAGTTGATCTCATCACACTGGGTTACCATCATATCGAAGGGGCCATTCAGAATGAAGATATCAAGAACTTCTATGGCAATTTCGGAACCAAACCGGCCTGGGGACCAGCGGTCAAATCAAACACTGGTTATATGGACTATGTGTTAACGGATAATCTTATGTACGTTTTGAAGTCAACGGATGGAAATGCAATCACCTATTCCATCGGTGTCTCCGGAACCAATATGATTTCGTATTTCGGTTGGTTTACTGAAGATTTTGAGGTACAGGATCACAAAGCCTGGGACGCGTCAGATTCGACCAAAGGCGCAATTGCCGAAGGCTCGCACATCGGTCTCAACATTTTGTTGAATATGCAGGACTCTGTCACAGGCAATGGAATTGTAGACTTCCTGAGTACGAAAGTATCTGATGCAGGCACTGATTCAACGGTTAGCATCATTGTTTCCGGTCACAGTTTGGGCGGCGCGCTTGCGCCATTGCTGGCGTTGAAGTTGCGGGAAAACAAATCCCTTTCAGCAGCAAATATTCAAACCTATGCCTTTGCCGGACCAACTCCTGGGAATGTAAAGTTTGCGACCTATATGGTGAAGACTCTTGGCGCGGATAATTATCATGCCCATAACAATAAACTTGACCTTGTTCCCCATGTGTGGGAGGTCGATTCGATAGACAAAC
>JBCBZF010001148.1:0-2188 GCA_039815525.1 Bacteroidota bacterium
CTGGTTCATCCCAATTGCTCACAAAAATGCCCTGATTGGTGGCGAGGAATAACTTACCCTCAAAAATTCTTGCGGCGTAAGCAGTTCCTTCTACGCCGAGATTGCGATTGATGTGGGAGAAAGGAGAGCTGATTTCTACATAAGAAATGCCATTTTCCAGCCCCAGCCAAAGATTTTCACTTTTGTCTTCAAAAATGCTCAGGATCGAATTATTCTGGAGGCCATATTGACGGCTGATAACTTTTACAGGCGCTCCATTCTGATCCAAAACCAGTAAGCCATTTTGGGATGTACCCATGGCAATGTGCCCATTCCGAAGACGAATTCCACAATAAATGCGGTTTCGCTTTACATAGGCATTGATACTGGGATTCCAGGTGGTCCATTGCCCATTTTCCAGTCGATATATACCGGATTGATTGGTGGCAACGATCCAGGTATCCTGATGTAAGGCAATCAAAGCCGCAATGCGCTCTCCTGATAGAAATGGCGCAGCAGTCATGGCACTCAGGCTGTCTCCCTTCAGTTGCAGCAGGCCAAGCTCAGCGTCCTGGACAATGATTTCGCCGCTTTCATAGAAATAATTCTCAAACCGGCTGGCGGCAGGCAAGACGGTAAAAGCATTATTTTGCCATAGAAAGAGTGCTTTTTGGGTGCCAAAGAATACCCGTTCAGGTGTAGTAATGACTTTCCATACATCCTCACAGTTTTGCCATTTCTCAGGCAGATATTCCAGCAAGGAGTGATAGATCAACGAGCCTTGCTGATCGGCGCTGAAGTATCCCAATTCATCCTGGCCTCCTACAAAAATGCGCCCGAGCGAGTCGAGGGAAACTGATCGGAGGATGGACCGATTGGGCATCCGAAAGCAACGCCACTGGTTGCCATCAAACTCCAGGAGGCCCAGATTATTGCCAAAATACATCAGGCCCCGTTCATCTTCTGTGGCTGCCCAATTTTGGGTCTCTGCCTGATAATCATGCTTGCTGAAATTGCTGATTGGTGGGATACCAGACTGCATATTCTGCGCAGGTGCAACGAAAAAAGACAAACAGCACAACAGAAAAATGAGCGGGGATTGTGTCATCGCGTTTTATCTTCTCACATAAAAAGGGATGTTGGCAGTGGCGGCATTGCCATTTCCATCGTAAGCATACACAAAAAAGCGGTATGCACCGGGTTTCAGAGGACTCCTGAAACGGAACTGGTTTTTATTTTCCATGATCAGGAATTCAGTATCATGGCGAGCCACCTCCATTTTTTCTGCCAGTTTGATCTTCATTGGATCAGGTGTAGCCTCAGCATCACCACCAGTGCCAGTCAGACCAAATTCGGATTCAAGTATTTGCCAATGGTAGGTAAGTTTATCATTCTCCGGATCAACTATGTCGGCCAGGATATCATACGCTTTCCCAGGTTGAAGATAGACATTTTCAATTGCGGCCTTGCCATTGATTTTCAGAGAATTTATGTGTGGAGAGCGGTTTTGGGGATACTTCCCACTCCAAACATACTCCAAGTTGTCCATCACTTCGGTTTCACCTCCATCTTCCAGGAAGACTCCATACCAGGTCGGTGTCGTTTCCTGCTTTGCCCCCCAAAGGAATACATATGATCCAAGACAATGTGCACGATCAGCCGCGATCCCCTTCTGGTAACGTTTTTTGTACCAATCAGCTTTGGTACTGCTGTTTTGTTCAATCGGTGCCCCCCATTCTGTTTTGGGCACCTCCCAGTGACCATTAGGACCCCATTCTGTGATGATGTAGGGGCCATCCCAGCCATAACTGCGAAACTCTTTGTCGATCCCAATCAGCCCACCATAGGTATTGACACCATAAATATCAATGTGGGGAGCACGTTCTTTGATGAGCTGCACCTCTGCTACATCAATCCCTGCGGTAACCGTCATGGTCGGATGATTGGGATCTTCTTCGTGAATCATTTTAGCAATGTCATTGATCGCATTCCAAACCCGATAGTCGCTGTAGAACAGATCATTTTCATTTCCGATGCCCCAAAGCAAAAGGGCCGGATGGTCTTTATATGCCCTAACTACCTCGCGGAACCTTTCAAACTGAGCCTGGACCGCTCTGGAGTCATCATAATCAAACCCCTGCCTTTCTTGCCCAACCCATAGCCCAAACAATACGGTCATACCTTTGGCCTGGGCTTCATCTAAAATGGC
>JBCBZF010000026.1:0-17349 GCA_039815525.1 Bacteroidota bacterium
CAAGACATGGGTATCAATGCTGGCATAGCGATTATAAGTTCCTGGTTCATTTTCGCGCGGGACACTGGCCGTGAATGCGTCCAGCGACCCGAGCCGCATGGCAACCTTAAGGGCTCATTTTACAAAAAATATGAAAAATCTTCTCTACTCTGTAAGGGTAGATGAAAAGGGCCTGTGTCTCTTCAATGAAAACGCCCTAAAACGATTTAGCCTTAAAACAATGAAACGGAATCTCTTCACATTGGTCATCTTACTTCTGCTGTTCAGCAGTGTGAATGCCCAGGAAAGGATCGCCCTGCGACACCAGCCTTTCCAATTCAGCCTGCTCTATCCCATTGGTACAGAAGGTCTCTCTTCAGGTAATACAGCCAATTACCTTTCTGTCAATCTTTTGGCCGGATACACTGGAGCAGTAACTGGATTTGAATTTGGAGGATTCCTCAATGCAGTACGTTACGACGTGGTTGGGATGCAGTTTGCCGGCTTCGGCAATGTGGTCGGCAACCACGTTCGTGGCGGACAATTCGCCGGTTTTGTCAACGTAACCGGCAAGGATGCCAAAGGCATTCAAATGGCAGGTTTCGCCAATGTGATTGGCAGAAACGGTACCGGCATCCAGGGAGCTGGATTTGTCAACCTCAACCGTGGTAGTTACTACGGTATCCAGCTCGCTGGCTTTGCCAACATCAATGGGGGCGACGTCTATGGCATTCAGGCCGCAGGTTTGTTGAACGTAGCACGCGAAGTGCGCGGTATCCAGCTTGGCTTCGTCAACTTTGCAAATTCGTATAAAGGTGGTGCGCCGATCGGCTTTTTAAGCATCGTGCGTGATGGATACTTGGCCCTCGAGTTGGGGGTCCAGGAAAGTCTGGGCGGCACTGCGTCTATTAAGACAGGTGTCCCCGGCTTTTATAATATTTTCTCTGTCGGCCTGCGGCCGGATGCAGCCCGCGAAAACATCGAATCCTGGTCATTTGGCTATGGTATCGGTACCCGCCTGCGGCTTGGACAAGGCGTCGGCATCACCCTCGATGCGATTACCTATCAGGTCAACGAAGACGGTGCTATGTTTGAACGCCTCAACCTGCTCAACCGCATTCAGCCTTCGCTGACGCTGGACCTAGGCAAGCACCTTTCTCTCTATGGTGGACCAGCCTTGAATGTCATGATCTCCGAAATCGACATCGACAGCCACAATGGTATGGATCAATTCACCGGTTCTTCCCTCTTACCTGAAAACCTAATCTACGACCGCGTATGGGATTGCACCCGCGTGAGCATGTACTGGGGTTTCCAGGCCGGAATCCGCATCAAATAGTCTGAATCAATTCCTGACACATAATTTTCACAACAACAAACGAACCATTAAAAACAGTCCAATGAAAAGCCTCAAAAATTTCTCATACCTCCTCGTGTTAATTCTCGGTATCAGCCTGACTTCCTGCGACGATCTGCAGATCTGCGAACAAGGAGAAGGTCCGGTTGTGGTCCAAACACTCAACATTGACCCGATGACAGGTTTCCGTCTTGATGTCAGTGCCGAAGTCTTCATCAGCGAAGGTGCCACCCAGAGTGTAGAGGTACATGCTCAACAGAATATCATTGACCTGCTGGAAACGGATGTACAGAATGATATTTGGGACATTGATATCCCGGGTTGCGTAAACACAGATGAAGAAATTGAGATCTACATCACCTTGCCCAAACTGGAATACGCCAAGATCGCTGGTTCTGGTGATGTCGTAGGGCAAACCTCTTTTACCACCGACGATCTCGAACTGGACATCTCTGGTTCTGGATATATCGAGCTGGATGTAGATGCTCAGAGCGTTTCGACTAAAATCTCTGGTTCTGGCGATGTCGTGCTGGATCTCGATACAGATGATTTGATCAGCCGTATCACTGGCTCCGGTAAGTTGACATATGCTGGCACCGCGACTACCCATGACAGCCGCAGCAGTGGCTCTGGAAAACTCTTTGCCTACGACCTGATCACTGATGAAAGCCTGATTCGCATCAATGGTTCTGGCGACGCTGAAGTGTATGCCGATCAGACGCTGGATGTCAACATTGCTGGCAGTGGAAACGTCTCTTTTAAAGGCAATGCCGCATTGGAAGTCAACATCACTGGCAGCGGAAAAGTCATAGACGCGAATTAATTTTTTCCGCCAATCAAAAGGCGAGAAGCGATACCTTTTAGATTTTTCAAACTGTTCTTTTTGAATCCTTTTTGATACCGCCCGGTCGAATGCTAGCATCGACCGGGTTTTCTTATACCGAATAGCTAGTGGTTTGGGAGAAAGAGAAATTCCCAAACCATTTTCATTTGAGTATATTTCACCTAAACCCATCCGCCATTTGACCGTTTTTGTCACACAGGAACCTGGATCTGTGTCTTTCCGTTCAAGGACTGCATGATGAAAAAACTGAAAAAAATCCTGCTGTATATGTTTGGTATCATTCTCGGATTGATCATCATTTTCATGCTGTACCTTAAGTACAGCGGCAAGATGGATATGTATACGCCTGATGCCAAGATGTCAGAGAAGATCATGGCTTCCGGCCAACCACAACCCATATTTGAAGACTATGAAGTCGACGGGCGCAACATTCACTATGCGCAAGTCGGCGATGATCCGGAAAAACCGACCGTTATTTTTCTGCATGGATCACCAGGGGCACTGGATGCCTACATGATTTATCTGACCGATACTGCACTCGCAGCGAAAGCAAATCTCATTTCCGTGGATCGGCCAGGCTTTGGACAATCAGGATTCGGGACATCAGAGCCTTCTGTTGGTGCACAGTCCATGGCCCTTAAACCTTTGGTGGAAAAAGTGCAGGGACAAAAAGTCATTCTGGTGGGACATTCAATGGGCGGGCCCGTCATTGCCCGCATGGGCATGGATTATCCGGAATTACTGGATGGTCTGGTCATGGTGGCACCATCCATTTCGCCTGAACTGGAACCCGCCAACTGGTGGCGCTATATCGTGGATTTTTTCCTCATCCGTTGGCTCCTTCCAGAATCAATGAAAGTGAGCAACCAGGAGATATTGCCCCTCAAGTCAGAATTGGAGCACATGCTGCCGATGTGGGAAAACATCAATGTTCCGGTTACCGTCGTTCAGGCGGTGGATGATCGACTGGTTCCAAAAGGCAATGCCGATTTTGCCAAAAAAATGCTCGTCAACTCTCCCCGGGTGAAGCTCGAAATCCGCCCTTCAGGCGACCATTTTATTCTTTGGTCAGACCAGGCAATCATTACGGAAGCAATCGAGGAGATGTTGGAGTAACAGACCATTTGCCACACACAGAGGAAAAAGCCAAATTTGCGGCATGAACGCAAAAATCGGCATCATCAATGTCTCTGACCGCGCCAGCAAGGGCATCTACGAAGACATTCCCGGCAAAGCCATCCATGCTACCCTGACGGAGTACCTCCGTTCTCCCTGGGAGGCAGTCTATCGGGTCATTCCCGACGAGCAGGATCAAATTTCGCAGGCCATGATCGAGATGGCAGACGAGGAAGGCTGTTGCCTGATCATTACCTCCGGTGGAACCGGACCAGCGGTCCGTGATGTTACACCGGAGGCGACGGAGGCAGTTTGCCAGAAGATGATGCCGGGCTTTGGGGAATTGATGCGGACTGAAAGCCTCAAATATGTTCCGACTGCGATTTTGTCGCGCCAAACCGCAGGCATTCGCAACCAAACCCTGATCGTCAATCTTCCCGGCAGTCCAAAGGCCATTCGTCAATGCCTCGATGTGGTCTTTCCGGCTATTCCATATTGTATTGATCTGATTGAAGGCCCTTTTCTGGAAACGGATGAGAAGGTGATCAAGGCTTTTCGTCCGAAAAAGAAGTAGGATTATCTACTGACGTATTCAATTGCGAATCACTCCCGAAGGAAAGACCACCATGCTTTCGTGTCCATCTTTACCCACCGCGGCTACGCCAAACAGGTAGTTATCGATGACGATGCCTTCCAATGTGTATTCAGTAGCTTTCCCAACGTGGCGGCTGTGTTGCCACTGCGCCTCGGTGGTTTCCCGCCAGTATATCTTATAGCCCGCCAGATGGGCATCCTCCACTGCATCCCAGCTCAGCTTGGTGGAAGGCTGCACAATGCCACCGATTTTCACGTTCTCCGGTGATTGAGGTGCCCAGGCCAATGCCGCGAGATTGATGGCATTGACGCCGGTCATTTTTGCACAGTAGGGAAAATTGACACCTTCCAGCACATCCCCATAATGAATGCCATTTTCCACCCGGATGTCCTGGTGCTGGCGATCATAGTGTTCATGGGTCTCCATGATGCGAATGCCGGGATAACCGGCATCATTGAAGGGCCGATGGTGTCCGCCCCGCCCAAAACGGTCCAGTCGATAAATCATCATGGGATTCATCTCTGGCATATAGGTTTGGGTCATGCGGTGGACATAGCGCGCCAATTGGCGGGACACGCCATCAACTTCTCCACCATAAAATCGACGCAAACGCCTTTGTCGCTCTGTTTCAGTAACTGGCGTCGGTTCAGAGAAAATGCGAAAGGAGCGATTGTCAATCACCCCGTCAATGCCTTCGATATTGCCGATCATGTCATTGTTTAAAATCCCAATTACGTCCCATCCTGCTTTCTGGGCTTCTTCGGCCATGTGTTTGCCGCCAAAAAGGCCCTGCTCTTCCCCGGACAAGCCAGCGTAGACAATGCTGTTGGGGAATTTGTAATTGGTCAAAATGCGGGCGGCTTCCATGGCACCAGCCATGCCGGTGGCATTGTCATTGGCGCCAGGGGCATCAGTGATGGCATCAGTTGCATCTGAGCCACGGGAGTCAATGTCGCCTGACATGATCACCATGCGGTTGGGATGCAGGGTCCCACGTTGGATGGCGATCACATTGACCACCCAGGTATCTTCCCTGATGCGGGTATTGTTGTCTCCTTTGACCAGATTTCTTTGGTAAAACACTTCGAGGCATCCCCCGCATTCGGCGGAGATTTTGTCAAATTCTGCTTTGATCCAGCGGCGGGCAGCACCGATTCCTCGCGTATCCGAAACGGTGTCCGACATGGTGTTGCGGGTACCAAAACCAGCCAGTTTGCTGATATCATGTTCTAGTCGTTCCGCAGAAGGCGCTTCCGCAATATCATAGATCCTTGGATCAACTGAAGCGGGTAGATTCTGCGCGCTTATCTGAGACAGGAATAATAGTCCCCATAGCAGGAAACAGTAGCGTAGCGTAAAAGTCATGTGTTTTTGCTAAAGGTATAGCCCGAAACAAGGGAGAACAATGGTCGGGCTTGCCAATTCACAATCGCTGAGCGACATATGATCAGCGGACAATAAACGTCCGATTGACCGACAAGCGCTCACCAGATAGACGCAACAGATATTGCCCGGCCGGAACCTCATTGAGCTGAATATCCAGTTTTTGGCTCCCTTCCTGCAATCCAAATGCCTGCTGGTGAATGTTTCCCCCCCCCATGTCAAATACCTCCATTTTCATGATTTGCGGTCTGGTTAATTCGTAAGCAATGTGAAACCTGCCATCATTGGGATTGGGGGAAATCGTCAGCTTAGCGATCTCTGCCGAAGCGGGATCAAACGCTCGTAAGGCCAGATTCACACCTGTGATACGTCGAACGACCGAAGGATTGATGGTTGGCGGATAAAGTGTAGTCGGAACCGAGCAATTGACATAGAGGGTGTCGCCACTACTGGTGGCTCCAATCCCATTGGGAATCGAAAAGGAGGCAGACAAAGCTGGTCCGTCAGCATCTCCCCGCACACCCGTGCCAGCAAATAAACTGACAAAACCATTGGTCGTCAGCAAATAGATATTATTGGAGCCATGACTGGCCACAAAAAAGCGGCCTTGACTGTAGCGAATGTGCCCATTTCGGTCGCCGGGAATAACCGCAAAAAGTGAGGCAAAGCCGTCTGGGGAAACCTCGATGACATTCCCATCATTAAAATTAGAGACGAACAAATGCCCTCTCTCATCAATGGCGATCCCATGCGGGCAGTTGAAAAGCATGCCGCTCGAAAAAAGAGTAGAAGTACCATTTGGTGCCACTCTCTGAATGGTGTTGTTGCCACAATTGCAGACGTAGAGATTGTCGGCAGAGTCAAGCACCAACCCAATGGGTGAAGACATACCCTGGGTAACAAAGACGGTAGACTGCCCGGTAGGCGTAATTTTATTAATGCGATTGCTTCCGATGTTGGACTGAAAGAGATTGCCTTGTGAATCGAAATTATTGGCAGCGGCGCCAAAAATCCCATTGGCAAAAATGCTCCGGCTGCCATCAGGCTGAATTTCCCATACTTCAAAACCATCTGCATTGTCCACTGCCGTGCCAAAATTACTGACGTAGACCGTGCCTGAGGGACTCACACTGATACCGCCACTGGCGGGAAAAGGATCAGTGATGGTTTCTACGGTTTGCGCAGAAAGAAATGTGGCAGAAAAGTAAGTTGCCATCAAAAGGGTCAAAGCATTCTTCATT
This sequence comes from Bacteroidota bacterium, assembly GCA_039815525.1. GTDB lineage: Bacteria > Bacteroidota > Bacteroidia > J057 > J057 > JBCAWW01. Next base: position 6,516 of record JBCBZF010000026.1, read on the forward strand.
GGAAACAGATATGTAGTGAAACAAATCAATCGTCATGAAGCACGCAATATCGCTCTTTTGCCCTAAGCCGTAACTGCCAATTCTTCTTCCACCTCATCCTTCTCCAGTTTGAGGTTGTTGATGATGAACTTCTGGCGGTCCGGTGTATTCTTACCCATGAAGTATGTCAACAGGCTTTTGATCGAGGTTTCTTTCTCCAATAAAACCGGTTGTAAGCGAATGTCTTCTCCGATAAATTGCTTGAACTCATCTGGTGAAATCTCTCCCAGGCCTTTGAAACGGGTGATTTCAGGTTTTCCGCCAAGTTTATTCATCGCGGACTGTTTTTCCGATTCGGAATAGCAGTAGAATGTCTTCTGCTTATTGCGCACCCGAAAAAGCGGTGTTTCCAGGATGTAGAGGTGGCCGTTACGCACCAAATCCGGGAAGAATTGCAGAAAGAAAGTCAGTAGCAACAGACGAATGTGCATGCCATCCACATCAGCATCGGTAGAAATTACCACCTGATTGTAGCGCAGGCCATCAATCCCATCCTCAATGTTGAGGGCGTGTTGAAGGAGGTTGAACTCCTCATTTTCATACACGACTTTTTTGGTCAGGCCAAAGCAATTGAGGGGTTTGCCCCGCAGACTGAAAACGGCCTGCGTATTCACTTCACGGGCTTTGGTAATGGACCCACTGGCCGAATCACCCTCCGTGATGAAGAGCGTGGTCTGGAGTTTATCTTCTTCCTTCCCTCTTTTATTATTGAAGTGAGTCCGGCAATCCCGCAGTTTTTTGTTGTGGAGATTGGCCTTCTTGGCGCGTTTGTTGGCGAGCTTTTTGATCCCGGCAATTTCCTTGCGTTCCCGCTCGCTTTGCAAAATGCGTTTCAGCAGAGCTTCAGCGGCATCGGGATGCTTATGAAGGTAATTGTCGAGGTTTTTGGTAACAAAATCATTGATAAAAGTCCGTACGGTTGGACCCTTGGGACCAACATTCAGAGAACCCAATTTGGTCTTCGTTTGGGACTCAAAAACGGGTTCCTGTACCCGAATACTGACGGCACCGATGATGGAAGCCCGAATATCAGTGGTGTCGAAATCTTTTTTGTAAAACTCGCGTACGGTTTTGACCACTGCCTCACGAAACGCCTGCAAATGGGTACCACCCATGGTGGTGTACTGCCCATTGACGAAGGAATAATATTCTTCACCATAGGCATTGCCATGGGTCATGGCGATTTCGATGTCATCTCCTTTGAGATGCACGATGGGATAGCGGATGGATTCCGGATCGGTTTTCCGTTCCAGCAGATCCAGCAGTCCATTTTTAGAATAATATCTTTTGCCATTCAGAAAGAGGGACAAACCTGCATTCAGATAGGCATAATTCCAGATTCGATTGACGAGATAGTCCGGGATAAAGCGATAGTTCCGGAAAACGGACTTATCCGGACGAAAAATGATGGTGGTGCCATTCTCATCCTTGGTCTTTGCCACTTTGTGATCTTTGACCAATTCTCCCTGCTCAAATTCGGCTACCTTTTTTTTGCCATCTCTGACAGACTCCACCCGAAAATAGGTAGACAAAGCATTGACCGCCTTGGTACCAACACCGTTCAAACCGACTGATTTGGTGAAAGCCTCAGAATCATATTTACCACCGGTATTGATTCTTGACACACAATCAATCACTTTTCCCAGCGGAATGCCGCGACCATAATCCCGTACCACCACTTCCCCCTCCTGGATACTGATGTCGATTTTGCGACCGTGCCCCATGACATATTCATCAATGGAGTTGTCGATCACCTCTTTCACAAGAATGTAAATGCCATCATCCTGGGAGGAACCATCGCCCAACTTTCCGATGTACATACCTGGTCGCAAACGAATGTGTTCGCGCCAGTCAAGGGATTTGATGCTGTCTTCGTTGTAAACTGGAGTTTTGGCCATAGAGATGACTGCGTGCGTTGTTTTGGCTAAAAAATACGGCAAAATGACAGTCAGAGAACGTCATTGCCACTAAAATTAGTATTTATTTAACAAAGCTACAAGCCGGAAAGTGAGGTAAAAAGAAGGTATGCCAACAAAAGCCTAAGCCAGAAGTTGATTGCTTTTCACCCAATCCATCCGATGAGCAAACTCTCTCAACTGGAAGACATCCACAGGCTGGGTCTGCCTGGTGCAGATTTTATCGGGATTTCCTGGCAGGATGTCCAATCCGATCGTTGGCAGGAGCGCATACAGTCTTTGCAGCCTCCTTTTGCGGTACGCTCCACTTTCGCAGATGAGGACAGTCTGGAAAAATCTTATGCCGGCCATTTTGACACCAGACTCAATGTGCAGAGAGATGCATTGCTTGAGGCTTTACATGCGGTATTCGCTTCTTACCCAAATCCAGATTCGCAATATGTGATCGTGCAGGAAATGATCGCGCCAGCCTTCAGTGGGGTACTTTTTGCCTATCGAAAGGGAGTTTGGAAGATGGAGTGGGTGGAAGGTTTAGGTGAAAACCTGGTCAGTGGGAAAGTGCAACCGGATGTCTTGTTGTTACCACACTTCCAGTCCGCGGACCTTCGCTGGCGAGGCATTTTGAATCCCTGGCAAGTCTGGCCACAATCTGCACAAGGCAAGCCAGCGGTTGGTGCGTTGATGAACTTGTCGGTTGGTACCCAAAAGCTCCTGGATTTTTATGGAGAAAAAGCACCTCATGGCTTGGACATTGAGTTTTCGATTGATGCGCAAGGCAAGCTTTTCATTCTACAGTCCCGCCCAATCACCACGCCGGAGGAACAGGAAGAAGTGCTGACCTCAGCCAATCACAAAGAGATTTTGCCGCCTAAACCATCGCGGCTGATGACCAGTCTGATCGCCTCCTGTAGCCAAAAACTGTTTGCCTACTACCAACGCATGGATCCACAACTGGATAGTCGGGACTTCATTGTGCAGTCAGCGGCTATGCCCTGGATCAATTTGTCGGCTTTACTGGATGTGATGATTGAATGGGGTTTGCCCACGGCTCTGGTTTGTAAGTCCGTAGGCGCAGAAGATTTTTACAGAGTGGGTCTGCGGCCCTACCGAATTCTGCGCAAACTGCCGGTGTTTTTCCGCGTGCTCAATGATCAAAGGGGCTTGCCTAAACGGACGAAGCGCTGGATTGAGGATTGGGGCAAAAAGCTGGACCATCAAGCAGGACTTCGCAAGGACATCTGGCAGCGTCAGCCCGAGGCAGCATTTGCCCAGTGGTTTCAGGATTTACAGCAGACCTATGTGGGGCTGGTTTCTCTGATGCAGGCGCTGACTGGCGCGATGTCCGGTCCATCCGGCCTGCTCAACAAACTGGGTTTGCTCCAAAAAGCCGGTACCAAAAGTCAAAGCACCGAATATCTGGAAGCTTATCAGAATCTGTCAGCGGGGGAATTGTCGCTGGAAGATTTTCTCCGGGACTTTGGGCACCGTGGCTTTTATGAGTCTGACTTGGGCCAAAAGCGTTTTTCTGAGTGGGAATCGGCGGAATGGGAAAACGTCATCGGTAGCATCGATCCACAGGCCAAAAAGCAGCCGAAAGCCAATGCGCTGATTGCTTTTCTGATTGGACCGGTTACCCGCTTGATTCACACCCGTGAGTGGCTGCGCCACGAAAGCATGCGCTTTTTCACCCAGCTGCGCCTGGAGTTGCTGCGCGAAATGCGAAACATTTATGGAGAAGCTTTCGATCCATTTGCGTATCCGCAGGAGGTTCTCAGCGCGCTTTTGTCAGGAGACAAAAGCATACAGTACCTTCGTGCTTTATCGCTTGAGCCACAATCAGGCTGGGACATCGACACCTTCATCCACAACCAACAGGACCGCCGCCTGCCACTCAGCGTTTTATCCAATATCGATCTATCCACAGATCGCGAACCCATTGGTCTGGGCATTTATCCCGGCATCATTGAAGGGCAAATCTGGCAGGTAGAAGCAGCTGACCAAGGCCAGACGGTACCTTTTGAACAGGCAATCCTCCTCACCGAATCACTTGATCCGGGTTGGATTCCTTATTTCGTCAAATCTGTGGGCGTCCTCTCTTATGTTGGTGGCATTCTTTCTCATGCATCGATCATTTTAAGAGAAAGTCAAATTCCAGCCATCACCCAATTGCCGCGCAATCTTGATCTCAAGCATGGAGACTGGGTGCGGATGGACGGAAAAAGTGGGAAGGTAGAGAAGCTTTCTCGGTAAATGGACCGGGATTCATTTTCTGCCTTAGCCATCAGTACAGGTCAGGTGGATCCAAAATATTCTGTATCATGGATGCATGCGTTACGCCTACTTACTCGCGATCCTGCTTTTTGCCTGCCAATCCACTCAGCAAAAAGTCGCCAAAGAAAGACAGCCCAATATCATTCTCATTTACACCGATGATCTCGGCTATGGAGATTTGAGTTGTTATGGTCATCCCACCATTCATACGCCAAGGCTGGACCAGATGGCCCAGGAAGGCATTCGGCTTACCTCTTTCTATACCGCTGCGCCGGTTTGTACCCCTTCCCGGGCGGGCTTACTGACCGGACGCTATCCCATTCGATTTGGCATGCCAGGCAATCTGGGGCCGGATTCTCCAGGTGGTTTTCCGGCTGAAGAACAAAGCCTGGCTGAGGCCCTGAAAGACAAAGGATACCACACCGCAGCGATTGGAAAATGGCATTTGGGGGCAGTGGCCGGACATTTTCCGACTGATCATGGCTTTGATGAATACTTTGGCATTCTCTACAGCAATGACATGGAACCGCCGTGGGTGGAGACCGATCGTGAATTGCGATTGTATCGCAATGATCAACCAACGGATGAATATCCGGTCGATCAGCGCACGCTCACCGAGCGCTATACGCAGGAGGCAATTGACGTTATCAATGCCCATCAGGATGAGCCTTTTTTTATCTATCTGCCACACGCCATGCCACATCTACCGATTTCTGCTTCGACGCAATTTCAGGGAACGTCAGCCGGTGGCCGGATTGGAGATGTGGTCGAAAGCCTGGACTGGAGCACCGGACAAATTCTGGATGCGGTCAAAGCAGCAGGATTAGATGAACATACCATGGTCATTTTCACCAGCGACAACGGTCCCTGGAGCAATATGCCACCCAGAATGTATGATACTGAGCCGGTCGAACGCTGGGATGCCGGCGTAGCTGGTGCCCTCAATGGCACCAAGGCGACCACCTACGAAGGCGGACCAAGAGTGCCTTGTATCATTCGCTGGCCCGGACGCATTCCGACAAAGCAAGTGAGCGCCCAACAGGCGACGACCATGGATCTGCATGCCAGTATTCTGGGCTTGGTTGGTGCGGAGGCCCTGCCAGACCGTCCATTGGACGGGGATGATATGATGCCTTTCCTGCAAGGAAAAGCAGCCGCTCCAGCCCGAACGTATTTCTATTATTGGTTGGACCGCCTGCAGGCAGTACGGAATGGGGACTGGAAATACCGCCATGCCCAAATGGATGGTGAGTTGAAAGAGGAATTGTTTAACCTAAAAGAAGATCCGGCTGAACGTTATAATGTGATTGAAGCCTATCCGGAACGGGCGACAACGCTAAAGAAGCAATTGATTGCCTTTGCCAGGGAAACCAAAGCGCGGCTTGATTTTGAGACCGATTAATTGGGTGGGAGTTCGAATACGTAGAGTTCTGCACTGGCATCATTGACAATGAACAGACGTCCGGTAGCCGGATCGGCCGCCACACCTTCGCCTTTCTCGAAATCCAATTGGAAACTTTTGTCCACTTCTCCCTGCAAATTACAGCGACTCACCGTTTTGGACTCATCACTCAGGATCCACAGATAAGGCCCACTGCTGTCATAAGAAATACCGGAAAGATCACTGGCAAAGTCCAGATTATACATATCCGTAATTTCCTCTGTTGCGACATCAAGTAAAAGCAGCTGTTTGGGATTCTTCTCCGTTACGATGTAAAGTGTCCCATTGTGATAGCTGATTCCTTCCAGGAAATTATCGGTTTCAGCCGGAATCACATCCACGATGCTGATCCGCTTCTGCTCGTTGCCATTCACGTCTAATTCCACCACTACCCGTTCTTTTTCTTCTACGACCCAAATGGTTCGGCTAAGCGGATCCTGGGTTACACCTTCCAAATCATCACCCGTATAGGTTAAGGTGGCCAGCAAAGCCCCCTCTGTATTGATTCGGTAAATGCGGTTGTCCTCATCACTCACACTGAGCAATTGCCCGGAGGTATTGGCGACGCTTAGACCAGAGGGTTCATTCAGGGGAAGTGAATGAGTGGACAATAAAACCAAACTTTCTGGTGTAGGATCAGTTCGGCTGCATGCAATGAATACAGTTAGAAGCAGTACCGTGAGCAGGCTGGGAATCAGTTTCTTCAGCATTGGAAGCAGATTTTGACCAAAAATTACAAAATCTCTCTCAGGGTGCGGCACTGCATTTGCGTGAATGGGTATGATCCGCCCGGAAAAGGGTTTGATCTTCGCCCCATGCTTCTGTTACTTAATTACATAATACGTTCTTTTTTTGCGATACTGTCTCTTCTGGATATTGCCAAAAATCCCAATAAAAAGGGCTTTTCTCCTGTACACATCCAAAAAAAGACGGCTGAATCGCAATTTGTTGAATGAAAGCGCTCTGATTGTACTTTTGTTTGATATACGTTAGGTACAATTGCTGATCCAACGGGCTAATTAAAGGACTGAATTGAAGGCTTTGAATAAAAGGCATCTTCTATTATTTCTGATCATACTTCCCTGCTTTACGCCACTGTTGCCGATTGAAGTTCCCTATAGCTTCGATGGTACTGGCAAAATTTATCCTGCCCGTGAATGGGTATTGACAAAGGACGCAGACGGAGGAATGGTAAGCACACTTTACAATCACGAAAAGGGTGTCGTAAGTGGTGTGACCACCTACAAATTTGAGCGTGGCGACATTGCCAACCTCCATATTGATGAATACAGCAGTGAAACCGGGATAATCCTTCAGGGAGACACGGTTGCCAATATTCGGTCATATTTACTGGAACAACGCATTCAGGAACTGACCAATCAGTTAGACATTGAAAAGGCCCGCCTGCTCAATGAACGTGCGGGTGCCAAACCTCCGGTCATTGCGGAAGCCAAAGAAAAGCTGGCGCTGGCGGAACAACAAATGGTGCTAGCCCAACAGAATTTTGATCGAGAGAAAGAATTATTTGCACAGGGCGTAACAGCAGAGGCGGTTTTCAATGTGGTGGAAAATGATTATGCGCTGGCCAAAATCCAGATCAAAATTGCCCGTAATTCACTGGAAGCAGCCCGAATGGGGCGGAAGCCAGAAGCGATTGCCTTTATTAACACCAATATACAGGCGGTTGAAAAGGAGTTGAATTTTCTCAAAACCAAACGCACGGGTTATCACATTGTCGCGCCGATGGGCGGCAAGATTCGGTTCAACATTGCCACCAATCAGGTCTTGCAGGTGCATGATACCTCCAGCCTGATTTTGACCCTCCCGGTCATGATCCAAAACCGCTACTACGCCAACCCCGGTAAGAAAATCAGTTTTCGCCTGCCGGGCATCGACACAGAATTCAAGGCCGAAATCATTGCCACCAATGATCAGGTCGAAATCATAGAAGGCAAACAAGTCATTTTTGTCAAAGCCAGAATTGAACGCCCCAAGGCAAATTGGAACATCATGACCGGCACCATTGTACAATGCAAGGTACTGGGTGGTCAGATCGATTTGTGGGACTACATTAAAAAAACTGTCATGAGAAAATCATAAACCTGTATGCGTCACGAGTTTAAATATTTTGTCTCCACTGAGAAGATCCCCATGCTTCGCGATATGATCCGCCCTTTTGTGGATCTGGACAAGTTTGCCGTGGGTCGGGAGCACAATCATTATACTGTGCGCAGTATTTATTTTGACAGTCCTGGTTTGCGTTATTATGATGAAAAAGTAGAAGGCATTGCGCATCGCCGGAAAGTCCGGTTGCGTGGCTACAATATTGGGCAGGAGGATTCGACAGTCTTTATGGAGATCAAAAGAAAGTACGAATCGCCCATTTTAAAGCATCGGGCACCGATGACCTTTGCAGCCGCCAAAGCCATTTTAAGTGGTCGAAAAAGCATTGAGTCGGTGGTCCAGAACAACGCCAAGTTTCCGGATGCGCAGGACAATGTAAAGCGTTTCTGCTATCACATTCACCGCGATCATTTACGTCCGGTGGTCCTGGTGATTTATGAGCGGGAACCCTATCTGAGCAAAACCGATCCCAATATTCGCATCACCTTTGACAAAGGGCTGCGGGCAGTACCCTATCCGGGGCTGGAAGAACTATACCAGGAGCGGGATGTGCGCCAGTGCCTGAAGGATCGTTTCATTCTGGAAGTCAAATTCAATGACTACTATCCGGCCTGGATGAAGCCGATCATTGCTGCTCTGGGGACCAAGCGAGAATCCGCCTCCAAATATGTGATTTCCATGGATGCACACCAGATTGGTTATGAAACCAAGAAGGTTCAGGTAATCTCAAAAGGCCGGATGTTTCCGGTTTATTCTACCGGGGAAAAGGGTAAAACCATTCCTCTGAAAGGCAAAGGCAAGCCGATATCCGGATCCTTTGGCAAACGTTTGATGATGAAGTAAAAAGACATGCTGAAAGATTTTCAAAATCTGGACCTGTTTCCACTCGCACTCTCCGATATCCTCGCCAATATGGTGGTGGCGGTGATTTGTGGCATCATCATTTCATCGGTCTACCGATTGACCTACAAAGGGCCGAGTTATTCGGTTACTTTCGTCAATTCACTGGTGATCCTGACCATTGTTACCTCGCTGGTCATTCTGGTGATTGGCAACAATCTGGCCCGGGCCTTTGGGTTGGTGGGCGCAATGTCCATCATTCGATTCAGAACTGCGGTTCGGGATACGCAGGACATCATTTTTATCTTCTTCTCTCTTGCCATCGGCATGGCAGCTGGGGTAGGACTGAGTCTGATTGCCTTTGCAGGGACCATCCTGGTCAGTCTGGTGATCGTTCTGCTGGTCAATACCAACTTCGGCAACCCGCGCCGGCGGCAGTATCTGCTGCAGATTTCCTACAATGCCAATCCTGACAATGAGGCCAACCTCATGCTGATTCTCAAACAGTATTGTCGACAACTCAAGCTGGTGAACCTCAAAAGTGTGGGCTATAATGACGAATTGGAGGCCTTTTACCATGTCTCCTTCCGCAACCAGCATCAACACGAAGAACTGATCCAAAAGCTCAATGAGGTCAAGGATGTGCATCACATCAACCTGTATTTTGATGAGGATGACACCAATCCGCCGATGTAGTGCCAACAATTTTGATCAGCTGGCGTCTTTGGATAACAGGAAGAAATTTCAAAAACTGTATTCCTGAAAAGGGCAGCCCCATGATCTCAATTGGCAATCTCAAAAAAACCTACCATTTCAATCTCCCAAAGGATGTGTTCATTCGGCACTTATCCGAAGGCATTACACGGTCTCCCCAAATTGAAGGAAACGTAAAGTGGGGAAAAACGCTTGAGATTCTATCGGTTGAGAAAATATTGGCCAGCTTCTTTCACAAAGAACATGCGTTTTGGGCCAGGGGACAATTGAAAGAGGTAGACAATGGAACCCAATTGAGCCTAAAGATAGGCACCTACTGGGTATGGGAACTGGTTGTGGTATTTGGCATATTATTCCTCATCCTGATGACGGGCATGGTGATTTACGATTCATTTTCCCCCATTTTCACCAGAAGAGGCGCACAGATAGAAATAAGCCTGCTTATTGCCTGGTCTGCCTTTTTATTTCAGCTATGGCGCAACAGCCGATACAAAAGGTCTGGTGAGAGAATCATTGACCAAATGATCCAAAGCATCCGGCAGAATATTCATTCCGAACCATGATTCCACCCAATTATTGATTAGGAATGCTATATAAAGGATCAATGCATACTGATAATTCCTTAAAGTGGTCAGTTAATCAAAACGGCCTCTTTTTCGCGCGGACTTCCCGACATTGCAGGAAAATCATTCCTATGAACAGAGTGTTCTATCTGACCTTTCTGGTCCTTCTTCCATTTTGTCTCAACGCCCAGGAGCGTATCAAACTGAGCGAAGACCTTTCCCTGGTCAAACTCAACGAACGGACCTACATCCATGTATCCAAGCTGCAAACCAAATCTTTTGGGAAGGTGGCTTGCAATGGTTTGTTGTATGTCGTTGATGGTCAGGCGATGCTTTTCGACACACCGGCTGATGAGCCGCAAACGAAATTGCTGCTTGGCTGGATAGAAACCAACCTAGAAGCAAGCCTCACAGCAGTGGTGGCGACTCATTTCCACGTGGACTGTCTGGGTGGACTGGAAAGCGTCCATCAGGCCGGGATTCCTTCCTTTGGTTTTCGTAAAACCATCAGACTGGCCACCAAACGAGAAGCACGCCAACCTCAGCAATCCTTTGGCAAACAAAAAATCTGGCAATTAGGGGGCAGAGAGATTGAGGTCAGACATTTTGGTCCGGGCCATACGGTCGACAATGTGGTGGTCTGGCTCAAACAAGAACAGATTTTGTTTGGAGGTTGTCTGATCAAGGCCAAAGGTGCCGGCAAGGGAAATCTGGCGGATGCAAAGCCCAAAAAGTGGTCTGCTACGGTCAGAAAAGTACGGTCTGCCTATTCAGGTGCACAGACAGTTATTCCCGGACATGGACAGCATGGAGATCTTGAATTGCTCAACTTTACCATTGATTTGTTTAGCAATAAAAACCAAGGCTTTGTGACGGCTTACTTTGGAAAATTCAGGTAGATTTTCGACTATTGGACACCAGGGAGG
>JBCBZF010000649.1:0-4248 GCA_039815525.1 Bacteroidota bacterium
AACGCGAACTGGACGAATTTATTAAAACCCTTCGCTACCGCAGCACCCAGCAGGAAATAGACTTTGCACGTGCCCTTGAATCAGTTGATCAAAAGAAAAACTTCCTGTATAGTTTTTTAGCCAAGCGGAAATCATCTCCCGAACAGGAAGTAGAAGCCCTATGGGCAGGCCATCTTGCGGCCCTCAATTATGTCAACGATCAATTCAAATCCAGTATCCGACCCGGCTGGCAAACGGACCGTGGCAGAGTCTTTCTGCAATATGGAATCCCCAATGATGTAGAGCGCTTTCCGGCGGAAAGCTATAGCGTACCTTATGAAATCTGGCGTTTCAATCGCCTTGGCGCCCAGAGCAATGTTGTATTCGTCTTTTTTGACCCGGATCTGGCTACCAGTGATTATCCTCTCCTGCACAGCAATAAATACGGAGAGCTCAATCAACCACGCTGGCGCACCATGCTACAAAACAACGGACGGGTACCAACCGAAGTAGACTATGAGAACAACGATGGCCGAATCAATGAAAAACTGGACCTCAACAGTTCAAGCGGGGGAGGCTGATGTTTTTTGCTAATTTGTTCGCATGAAAACTGTGGGGCTGGCCCATTTTTTCCTGACTCTGGCTGGGAAACTGCCATTCTGGTTTTGGTATCGCATGAGCGATCTCCTATTCCTGGTTATTTTTTATCTGGTCGGTTACCGGAAAAAAGTGGTGCAACAAAACCTACGCAATTCTTTTCCCCAAAAAAGCGAGACGGAGATTGACAGTCTCCAGAAATCTTTCTACCGACACTTTTGTGATCTGCTCATGGAGAGCTTCAAAGCCTATTCGATGAGTGATCAGATGTTTTTGGATCGGGTGGAAGTCATCGACAATGATCTGGTCAAAGAAATTGAGGCTTTTGGCAAGGGCTGCCTCCTGATGGGAACACATTACGGCAACAATGAATGGCTGTATGCTCGTTTAGATATGGTTTTGGGAGACAGAATCCCAAGTTTTGGTGTATACACACCATTTAAAAATCAGACCATTGAGGCCCTCATGCAAAAGATGCGGTCAAAACGTGGGATGCAACTCATCCCAATGCGCCGGGCCATGATTCAAATTCTGCGGAATCTCCAAAAAGTCGGCCTGATTGGTATCATCAATGATCAATCCCCGCATGGCGGCGGACAGTTATATTTTGCCCCTTTTTTACAACAGCCAACCGCTTATCATACCAGCCTGTCCAAACTGGCCCTTAGAATGGCATGTCCGATCTTTTTTGCCAAAATGGAGCGGGTTCGACGTGGATATTACCGGATCACCATGGAAAAGATTTCAGTAGATTCGTTTCTCCCTGAAAATCAAGTTAATATTCATGCGCTGACAGATCATCTGGCGGCGAAATTGGAGGCAGTGATTGAAGCGGAACCGACATTCTGGCTCTGGACACACCGGAGATGGAAACACAAACCCAGACCTGGGGATCATCTGAGCCCTTCCTTACAGAAGGATTTGCCCTGACACGCTGCTTTTCCTAATTTTGACATTCTCAATCACCTTTAAATACAGGAATATGTTCAACCTTGGCGATATGATGGGTAAGTTCCAGGAGATGCAAACGCGGATGAAAGAAGTGCGGGAAGAATTGGATGGGATCCTGGTCGAGTCAGAATCTGGTGGTGGTATGGTCAGAGTTACTGCCAATGCCAACCGGAAAATCATGAAAATCAAGGTTGATCCGGATATCATCGACAAGGATGATCCCGAAATTCTGGAGGATCTGATTGTGGCTGCCGTCAACAAAGCCCTTGAGCAGGCTGAGGCCCGTGGGCGGGAAGAACTCGAAGGTGCAACCAAGGGTTTGCTCCCCAATATTCCAGGTCTTGACCTGAGCAAATTTGGCATGGGCTCCTGAATATGAATCAACCTCTGGTAACAGTTGCCATTCTCAATTGGAATGGCAGGAATTGGTTGGAAAAATTTCTCCCCTCTGTCCTGGCAAGTACCTATCCCAATCTGGACATTCTCCTGATTGACAATGCGTCTACAGATGATAGTGTTGCGTGGACCCGTAAGACGCATCCATCCGTCCGGGTAGAAGTCCTGGATGACAATTATGGGTTTGCAGGCGGCTACAATCGTAGTATGGCCTTTGTCGAGGCATCGTATGTGGTCTTGCTAAACAGTGATGTAGAAGTCCCGCCTGCCTGGTTGGAGCCTCTGGTCAAGCTCGCGGAATCCGATGATCGGATTGCTTCTATCCAACCGAAAATCCTGGCCCATCACGCCCAGGACACATTTGAATACGCTGGCGCAGCTGGTGGCTATATGGATGTTTTGGGCTATCCTTTTTGTCGGGGTAGAATATTTGATACAGTTGAGCAAGACATCGGCCAACATCAGTCGGTCGAAGATATCTTTTGGGCCACAGGGGCCTGTTGCCTCTTGCGGATGTCAGTGGTTCGGGAAATTGGTCTGTTTGAAGCGCGCTTCTTTGCCCACATGGAGGAAATTGACTTTTGCTGGCGCGCCAAAAACCTGGGCTATCGCATCATGGTCGAACCCGCCAGCCATGTTTTCCATGTAGGCGGCGGCGCCTTGCCGCAGGGAAACCCACGAAAGACGTATTTAAATGCCCGGAACAGCCTTTTCTGTCTGCTCAGAAATCTTCCTGCCGGCCAGGTTTTCCCCAAGATATTTACCAGGATGTTACTGGATGGGGTATGGGGACTAAAATCTCTCTTCAGTCTTGACTTTGGCTCATTTGGCGCGATTCTCAAAGCGCATGCCCACTTTTACGGAGGATTGGCGTATCACCGTCGCATGCGTAAGCAGATTTACAAACAGCAGACTCCCAGGAAAGGACTGAGTGGATTTTGGCATAAAAGTGTGGTCTGGCATTACTTTGTACGGGGCAAAAAGACCTTCAATGATCTGATGAAGGCATAAAAAAAGGCGCGAACCATGTCGCGCCTCCTGATTATTTTTTCTTGGCCTTTCGACCACCCCGTTTGGGTTTATTCTTGTTCTCTTCGTATAGTCGTTCGCAATCCTCCAGGGTGAGGTTTGCAGGCTCGACATCTTTGGGAATCTTGACATTCGAGCCATGAATTTTGAGGTAGGGTCCCCATTTTCCATTGAGAATTTGTGCATCATCATTGAATTTCTTGATGATTTTACTGGCTTCCGCCTTTTTCTTCTTCTCAATCAGCTCAACTGCCCGGTCGAATTGGATCTCATAAGGATCATCCTCATCTTCCAGAGAAGCAAACAAGCGTCCTAGTTGTACATAGGGTCCGTAGCGACCAATGTTCACTTTTACGGCCTGCTCTTCATATTCTCCCAAAACGCGTGGCAATTTGAACAGCTCCATTGCCTCATCCATGGTAATGGTTTCCAAACGCTGACCGTGGCGAAGCTTTGCATATTTTGGCTTGTCAAAGCCGTCATCTGTTTTGCCTATTTGCACCATCGGACCGTAACGTCCCAGGCGTGCAATCACGACTCGTCCACTTTGCGGATCTGTCCCCAGTTCGCGTTCAGCTGAAGCCCTTTCGGCCGTTTCGGCGGTTTTGACCACCAACGGCGCAAAATCCTTATAGAATTCGGAGATCATTTCCTGCCAGACCTGATCGCCATCGGCGATCTTGTCAAATTGCTCTTCCACTTTTGCGGTGAAGGAGTAATCCAGCACCCCCGGGAAAAATTTGATCAGGAAGTCATTGACCACCATGCCAAGGTCGCTCGGGAAGAGCTTTGCTTTTTCTGCCCCGGTGATCTCAGTTTTGATACTTTTATCGATTACATCTGCTTTCAGGATCAACTTCTGCAAATCCCTTGGCGTTCCATCTCTGGTTTCCTTGACAACGTATTCACGCTTTTGGATGGTCGAAATGGTCGGTGCGTAGGTAGAAGGACGTCCGATGCCTTGTTCCTCCAGCTTCTTGACCAGACTGGCTTCTGTATAGCGTGGTGCGGCCCGCGTGAAGCGTTCGAGCGCCATCATCTCACCGAGGGCAAGTTCTTGCCCGATGTTGAGTGGCGGCAGTACACCTTCCGCATCCTCGTCTTCGCCTTCATCATCCTTGGACTCGAGATACAATTTCAGAAAACCATCGAACACCAGGACTTCTCCTTTGGCTTTGAAGACAGTCTGATTGGTAGAAGTAAGAATGTCTACGGTCGTTTTTTCCAGCTTTGCATCCTCTCGTCGTCGGTACCTCGTCGCTGGAACTCCCGGTCGCGAACGTAGAAGTGATGGAC
>JBCBZF010000564.1:0-4821 GCA_039815525.1 Bacteroidota bacterium
CATCGCCATCGCTTCCCGCAGGATAGTACTTTGGATTTCATCATATGGATGAGGGGCTGAAGATTCTTCCATGGCAAAGGAGCTTGGTGAAGATTCGGTATATATCTCCTTTGTCTGATGCTTCTTCAAAGTGTCAACACATTTATAACGGATGATTTTGTATGCAAAGGCTTTGAGACTCGCCTCTCCTCTGAACCTTCCGTCCCGAATGCTTTCGACACAACTCAGGATCCCATCCGTCATGGCCGTTCGGTAATCTACATCACTCAGCTCATACTGAGACTGCAATTTTCGACAGTACTGCCAAAGCTCCCGGTACAGAAAATGAATCGCAGCCCGGGCCTCAAATCCACGCTTACGGATTTGATCCAGCAATTCTTCTTCTGAAAAGTGCGCCTGGGGCATGAACAAGGTGGTGTTTCAACAAATATATAAACCTATTGCTCTGATGCCAGATTGATGGTAGAAAAGAAAATACGCGTCAGCCTGATAGTGCAGACTGACGCGTGGAGATCAAATGATCTGTCCGGATGATTATTTTCTCTGCTCTCCCAGAACCGAATGAATGGTACTCTCCAATTTCTGTCCGGCGGCCTGGGTAGCCTTGATCTCCCGCTCGACTTTGTTGACTTTGTTTTCCGTACGTTTGATATACGATTGGGTGCCCGTGTCAGCTGTACCCCAGCGTTTCTTCAAGATGCCGCGGATGACCTTCAGCCTGCGGATGTCTTTTTCCCGTTGTTCGCCCCAACAACGCCAGAGCGCGCGCTTCTTTTGTAAATCCCTGATTTTTTGTTCGGTGGGCGTCCCAGTGATGGGGGGTGGGGTGTTTTTGATCAGGGCGTCAATTTCTTCCTGAAAGTCCTTGATGTCAGCCCGACAAGCGGCAACCAGATTTTCCAGCTCGTCGATTTCTGCATTGATTGCATCTAACCAGGGTTGGGCCGAAGCTTGATTGGTTTGTACACTAAAGAACAAAAGCGCCAGCACAGCGGCCAGGAATCGATGGTTTAGGGCGTTTTGAAACATAATATTGTGATAATTGAGGGTCTAAAAATGATACATCACAAAGGTCTGGCGAGCCTTCGTTTTTAACCATCCCCCATCTGCGGTATTTTTCCAGCCTACGCATAGTTGATATCCTGATTTGGGATATACCGAACGTGAAATGCTTTGGGAAAATAACAGCATTTCCCTTTTCGGCATACCCTCAAAATCAGTGGTTTGGGAGAAAAAAATTCCCAAACCACTTCCATTTGAGTATATATCTTTGCGTATGTTACCGAAAGCACTGATTCATTTGATTGAGAAAAAGACGGGGCTTCAGCTTCAAGCTGTCAATCCGCTTGGCGGCGGCTGTATCCACTATGCTTGCCGTCTTGAAACGAATCAGGGTCGATTTTTCCTGAAGTACAACCATAAGCGGGAAGCCGACAATTTCCGTTGTGAAGCATTGGGTTTAGGGCAATTGACGCAAGCCGCGAGCTTGCGGGTGCCAGAACTGGTGGCCACAGATGCTGATGCCGAATACGCCTTTCTGATTCTTGAATGGATGGAGAGCGGCAGACCAGCAGCTGATTATTGGCAGCAACTGGGGACCGGACTGGCACAGCTACATCAGATCACGCAGCCACATTTTGGATGGAAGACTGACAATTATATTGGTCGCCTGCCGCAGAGCAATGAGGTGCTACCGGAATGGACGCATTTTTTTGTGCAGGCTCGCCTCCAACCCATGCTGAAGATGGCGGTGGATACAGGCAAAATGAATGCTTCAGACATCAAGGTGTTTGATCGGCTGTTTGGGAAAATGAGTACACTATTTCCCCCTGAAAAACCAGCCCTGATTCATGGCGATCTTTGGGGCGGCAACCTGATGACAGACCAGCATGGCGCCCCTGTTCTGATTGATCCCTCCGTTCATTTTGCCCATCGGGAGATGGAAATTGCGTTTATGACGCTTTTTGATCGTCAACCAGCTGCGTTTTATCAGGCCTATGAAGCAATTTCTCCCCTTGCGCCCGGCTGGCAAAGCCGTATTGATTTGTGTAATTTGTATCCGCTTTTGGTGCATGTCAACCTTTTTGGTGGCGGCTATGTTCAATCTGTTCGGCGTATCATTCAATCTTATGCGTAAGCTTTTTTTCTTATCACTGACCACCATGCTACTGGCTGCCTGCAGTGGCCAAAAATCTGCGGCACCGGAAGAGACCAGTGGTGCTACATCTGAACTGCCTGCCCACGTCAAACGCAACCTGGAATTGGGCCGGATGGGAGATTCGACTTCCTTCCCCTTTGTCTATACTGGTGAAGGCCGCTCCAATCTCTTTGAAGCCTATACCATGAAATTCCGACTGGAATACGAAGCGCCCATGGTACCAATGACCAATGATGTGCTTCCCTGGATCAAAGAGGAGAATTACTCTGAGTTAAATGGTGTCTTCATGACCTATATGCGCAATGGTCGGGAGATTGCAGTATCGAGTCCATCAGTGCGGGTTGAGTATGTCTCCAAGAAAAATCCTTATTGTAGCAGCATTGATTCAATCTATACCTGGCTGGACCATAATTTTATTGAGAGACGTCAGGGAAGGGTGATGAAAAACGTCTATTCTCTGAAAACGAAATCAGGTAAAAAAGCAGAAATGAAAGAATATAGCTTGCCAGACAGCCCACAGCAGGCTGGCCGCTATGTTGCCTACGCCTACATTGATTACGACCAGGACTATCTGATTGGGTTTGCCTTGACGTGCCTGGACCAGACCGATTTTGATATCAATAAGCCGCTTTTCGAAGGGATCGTGAAGAGTTTTGCCTTTTTGTAGAGGAGGAAAAATCCAGATGAAGCTTACCGGCTAAGCTATTGTTCCATCTCTGCCAGTGCCTGGCGGTCTTTCCTGGGTAGCTTGGCCACGACGAGATCATAGGAATGATCAATGAGAGAAGCCACCAAATCTGCAGGCAGATCCAATCCAAACATTACGGTGTTCCAGTGTTTTTTATTCATGTGCCAACCGGGCAGGATGCGCTCCGGGTACTGATCCCGCAATTCCAGGGCATATTCAGGATCGCATTTGAGATTCATGCGGTCAGCGGTTTCCAAAGACATCAGGGCAAATAACTTTCCCATTACTTTGAAGACCAGGGTCTGCTCTCCAAAGGGAAATCCTTCACTTACACCAGCTTTTCGCAGGCAATACTCACGGATGCTTTCTACGTTCATAGGTTCGGCTTTCTCCAATGGAAAATGCAGAGAAGTGCGCAGAAATCAAATCAGTAGGCGTAGCGTTCAAACTTCTGACTCACCCTTTTTAGTGAGCGTCCGTCTCTGGACACGCTTGATATCCACCTTGCCAACTTTCGGATTGCTCAGGGTATGAATGGGCAATTTGTAGTCTGAGACCGGGTCTCCATCAATCAGGATCTTGCCATTGATGGAAATGTTGAGCTTTTGTGCCTCAGCCCGAATGTCTCTTTTGTAAAAAACGTGATCCATATAGCGGATACTCAATTGCAGGTCGACATTGGCATATTCTTTTTTGGAGACATCAATGATGAAATTACCGTCTTGATCTGTGGTCTTCCGTGCGATCATATCCTTGCCGAATTTGAGGGTCACTTCAGCATTGGATAAAGGATAACCGGTGTTTTTCTCAATCAGCTTACCAGTAATTCGAACCATACAGCCCTGCGGACTGGGTATCACCGGATCAATGATGGGAAGGATTTCTGCCCGACAATTATCAATGCCAATCAGCAATAAAAAGGTCAGACAAATAGCAAGTTGTTGTGAGTGTAAATGGAAACGTGGCATGATGGAGAGATTTCTCTTATACAAAAGATTCTTACTCCTACCCAGAAGTTGCAAATCGCCGTCTATTTTTACGGATTTATCTATGGCTTTGATGCGTAATTGGCCGATCAAGCAGTAGGATTGGTAGATACTTCGTGCCATATCAGCTTATTTCGCAAGTTTTGCCCACCAAAAAGAAACAGCCACCCAAGGGCCGGGTAGCTGCTAGAACGAGTGAAGACTTGTAATACCACTAAGAAGGATCGTTTAATGCGAAGTGCGCTTTGTGTCTTATTGTGTTTTCAGTGCTTATGCTGTCTGTTACGAATCTATTTTCTTTTTCACGAAGTGCATAGTTCAAAAGCCTAAACCAATTACGTGTTTTGAACAAAATCTGGTGGGGAAGCACCGGGAAAAGCTTCTCAGAAGGAGCAGAGAGCATTTTTTTTTCTGAACAAAACCCATCTTTCCTTACGGATTTGTCTGCCAGTTGAGAATCACATAATGTCGTTTGCTGTTCAGAATGAGCTGCCCATCTTCCATGCCGGGTGCCGTAAATGTGAATTCATTCTTCTTGTCTTCACACATGGTCCCTTCACCGGTACGCGAATGTTGCTCAATGCGGAAAAGGCCATCGAGCCAAACCAGACTTTGAGCTTCTGAAAATTCTGGCAATTGGATACTGGTGTACAAGCCTTCGGTCTGGTAGCTGTTTTTGTGTCGCATGAGACTGGCATGTGCAGTTTTAAATAAAAGGCTCAGGCTATTGGGGCGCATATCGTCTGGCTGAACGTGCTTCCAGTATGCGGCAAGGTCCTGTGGTGTCCTGATCGGCGCTGAAGGCGGTTGGTATCGCATGAGATAAGCAGAAAAAACGTAGCCGCTTTTGTTTGCATACTCGACCTTTCGCCACTGGCCTTTCAGGTCTTTTGTCAAACTTGTACGACCATCCTCATCCTGGCAATGTCCCAATACCGTCGGAACACTCACGTAGTGTTGAATGCTTTCTGCCTCGGTCTGGACCCTGG
>JBCBZF010000012.1:0-21143 GCA_039815525.1 Bacteroidota bacterium
CAGATTACTTCGGTGATGGTAGAGCCATCAGGAGAGCTACCATAGGTACCACCACTGGCAACGGTTGACCCACCATCATTGGTGATCACCCAGCTGGTTTCCTCTGGATAGTTGTCGAGGGTAATGGTCAGGGTAACTTCGGTACCATTACAACCTGTCGGACAGGCAGGGCAGTCAGGGCCCCCACAGTCAATACCTGTTTCCTGGCCATTTTGGATACCATCGGTACAGGTCGGTCCACCGCCACCACCAGCAGCCTGCAAAGCAGCGAATGCGTTTACGCGACCATTGGCGTACTCATTGTCGACTCCAGCTGGTCCCATATCAATGGCAGTAGAATAGAGGATGCTTTTCACCTGAGCTGACGTCAGGTTTGGATTGTAACCCAATACCAGGGCGGCAACCCCCGCTACGACGGGACAAGCAGAAGAAGTTCCACCGAAAGTAGAGGTATAGTTCGAACCATTGTAACCAGGGCCTCCCATCCGGTCAGTCGTCCGTACACCAGCACCAGGACCACCGACATTGTTGGACGGTGCCATGATATCAAGCGCAGAACCATAGTTGGAATAAGCAGAGCGAACACCTGTATTCGCAAAAGCACCAACCGCAATGACATTTGAATTGTAGGCAGGATAGTCTACACAGCTTTTGTAACCATTACCGGAAGCAAAAACGATGACACTTCCCAGACCACCACGACCATTGGAATTGGCATCAGCCATTGCGTTGTTGATGTTTGAGAAATTGGCCGTACATGAGGTATATCCCCAACTATTGCTCATCACATCAGCACCCTGATTTTTGGCCCAGGTAATCCCATCGGCAATGTCTTGCGTCGATTCACCACCGACGAAAATATTTACCGAAATCATGTTTACCAATGGAGCGACCCCCCGTACACCAATGTTGTTGTGGCTGGCAGCGATAGAACCGGCACAGGAAACACCGTGCGCACTGCCGCTGACAGCGTCACCATTGCCATTATTGGCCGGACTGAAACCCGCTGTGTATCGACTTTGGCCAGAACCATTGTTGAAGTCTTCATGATCTTCCATCCCGTCATCAATCACAGCAACCGTAACCGTGGAAGAACCAAGAGAGATGCCCCAGGCCTCGAGTGCATTACAGTCCGCATCAGCTGCACCGGTAACACCATCAAGGGTTTGACCAGTATTGTTCATTTGAAACTGCTGACTAAAAAGCGGGTCATTGATCTGATACCGTTCAATTGGTGCATAGAAATCCGGCTGTGCAAACTGGAACAAACCGCTTTCCTGCATCGCGTTTGCAGCGGAGAGGGCCTGGTTGACATCTGCCAGCTCAATCCGGTAGGTACCGAATTTTTTGCTTACTGACTTCATTTCAAACCGTCTCGACATACTCAACATGAAGTCCTTGTCCTTCTTGTCAATGAGTTGAACGACGATGGTTCTAGTTGGGTAGACCACAAAGCCGTCAGACAGGGCATAGCCTGGGCTGACTTGAACAGCATTTGCGTCTAAGCCAAGTCTTTGAATCAGTTTGGAACCAGTGGTTGCAAAGCCCGTTTCAACGATCGCATAGGGCTTATGTGCCCAGCTTTCATACTTTTTTACATTCCTTGGATTGATGCCTGTAAGTGTAGTAGCGGCATCAGCAGTTATGATAAAGTGTGTGTTACTGGCAGTGAGCTTGACCTGGTCATTATCTGCCCAGTAATAGTTAGTGGTTTGGGCTGTAAGCAGTGTCGCCCAAAGGAGGCACAAAGCCCCTGAGATAAATGTTTTAAGCATAGGAGTCGTTTTTCTTTTGAATAGAAAAGGTCAGTAATACAAGAATTGAAACGCGAGTAGGGATTGTATCCAATGACCGTCGGAGTGTAAACCCAAGATATGAAACATTTTATCACATCCAAAAATAGTTTCCCCCTGTATATTTCCGACTTGGTTTTATTACGGACTCATTTCAGCTAGAATGCCGAATATTTACAATGCTGAACCAACGTATCTGAAAACGTGAATTTGTATGAGGATATCTGCTGTTCAGCAGGCCAAGCAGGCGTCTACTTTTCAAGACCCCCTACCCAAAACAAGACCAGAAATCATATCAACAGCAAGCGCCACCCTCAATAGGCGGCGCTCTTTTTTTCTCACAACGCAAGTGAAGCTTTGGTGATATACAAATAGGTCAAAGGCTACCTTCTACGATTCATATTGATTTCAATGCCACCAGATGGTCTCTTGGCCCCAAACTTTGATAGATTAAGGGTAAAGCTCAGCAGAAAGTAACGGGCCAATGATTGGATCCGCTCCTCCTGCAGGTAATTGAAGTTGCTGGTCCGGTTGAAACCGACATTCTGATTCAGTAAATCATAGGCAGACAGCTTGAGCTCACCGCGTTTATTTTTGAGGATAAAACGAGAAATTGATGCCTGCCAGAGCGGAATGGTGGTTTGCTCATTAAAAGCATCTCCGCCATAAATGTTGTAGTCAAAAACCGTAGAAAGAGCCCATTTATCAAATAGATTGAGCCGTAGATCAGCAAACCAGGTCTGGTTCAAAAAGGATTGATCCAATTCTTCGCTGACAGAATACTGGGTCTGATTACTGGTGAGGGAAACCCCCAATAGCAGGTCCACCACATCCTTCTTCCGATTTTCAATCGTGAATTCATACTGCCCAATCAGGCGTTCAACGGTATTTTCCAATTCATTGACAAACAACAGACTCCGCCCATATACCAGATTTGCATCCAGATTCACACGTACCCCAAGCGGACGGATCGGCATGCCATAATTAAAGCTGGAAACAATCTGTACATCATTCTCCACATTGATGGGTGTGATGCTTTGGCGAAAGAGATCATCAATGGTTTTGGCATTGGTGATTTTGTTCTCCGTATAGGTGGCATTGACATTGGCCATGAAGCTCACGAAGCTAAAGCTGCTGAAATACATATAGCGCAAGTTCAGGTTGTGATTGTATTCAGGCCGCAGTTCGGGATTGCCGACGTAGATGTTCAGCGGATTGGAGTTGTCAACAATGGGCTGCAATTGCTGGATTGATGGCTCGCGCACTGACGTCCGGTAGAAGAGATTGAAATTGGAGCCGGTTCCCAGTTCGTAGCGAAATTGAAGCTGTGGCAGGAAATTCAAAAAGTCCTGTCGAATACTGGTGTCCAGGCTGATCAATTCGCCATCCAGCAGCGAACGCTGCGCGTTGATGCCAATGCTGAAATTATATTTCTTTTGGTTGATCCGAAAGCGCAAACCAGCCACATCAAACAGATACCCACGTCGGAAATGATTGCTTAGCGCCTCATTCGGCACTTCGGTATTGCCTTCCAGATCGACCACATCCCGACGCACCTCATTGGTCAAGTCAGAATGTATCGCAGAAAAAGTCAGATAGCGTTTTTTGCCCAAAGGCTCAGTATAGCTCAAACTGGCCCGATAGCTCAGTTGGTTGTTTTCCTGCAATTGATTCTGGCGAATGGTATCAGCAAAGCCCAGCGGATCATTGGGTAAAAACTGATTGATCGAAAACAGATCCAGGTCTTGATCGTCCTGATTGCCGGATAGATTGAGACTTCCAACCAGCAAGCGTCCCGCTTTTCGAAAACGGCGTTGATAGGTCAGGTCGGTGGAAGCGCTCAATGCAGAGCCTTGCCCAAGATTATCACGACTGTTGCGGTTTTCCAGCGCACCACTCTCATTCAGGTTTCGACTGATCCCACTGTTCTGGGAAAAAGATTCATTGTAATTGGCATTGGCCCGGACAATGAGTTTGGACATTGAATCAATCTGATGGCGCAGGTTCAGGTTCAAACGATGTCCAGTATTGCGATTGGTTCGGTCACCTTCTTCCTCGGTACGGAATTGCGCATCGCCCAGAAAGTTGTCCCGAAAAGCTTCTCTCCTACTCCGGTTTTCAATGCGATTGAAGAAATAGGAAGAAGACAAACGGGTGTTTTTATTGAATTTTCGATTGAAATTGAGGCCGCCAGCCCCAGTATCGGTAAAACCAGTCCCGATCCCCTGATCAATTGGTAATCCGGTCTCACCACCGTCGATGTTGATCCGAAATTCTCCGGGTCCACCGCCTGTCATCATGCTTTGCAGGCCGCCCATGAAATTGATGTATTCTTCAAAAGAAAAACCCTGTTGGTTGGTGTTGTTGAGCATCCCCAGGAGAGAAAGCTGGTTCTTTTTGTTAAATCGATTGATCATGGCTTTGCCATCATAACGATCCTGGGTCCCGTAGCCACCGCGCACATTGCCAAACAGACCAATTTTTTTGTCCTCCTTCAACTTCAGATTCAAGGCCACATTTCTTTGCCCATCGTCAATCCCAGAGAACTCTTCCAGATCAGATTTTTTGTCAAATACCTGTACTTTGTCTACTACATCAGCGGGCAGATTCTTGGTCGCAATTTTGGGATCATCGCCAAAAAACTCCTGTCCATCGACCAGTACTTTGCCGACATTCTCGCCCTGTGCTTTGATGTTGCCATTGCGGTCTACCTCCACGCCAGGTAATTTGCGCAAGAGATCCTCAACCACCGCATTGGGTTTGGTTTTGAAGGAACCGGCATTGTATTCAAGGGTATCTTGTGTGCTCATGATGGGGCTGACCTCAGCCTCAATCGTTACTTCATCTGCATTGAACACCTGCGGCCCAAGGACGATGGCTGGCATTTCTATCAATGACTCAGCTTCGGTCAGCGTCATGGCCTTGCTGTACTTGGCGTAGCCAATGAAATTAATCCGAAACAGATAGTCGCCAGGCTTGATGTTTTTGAGAACAAATTTGCCTTTGGAATTGGTCAGATTAAAACTGGCCAGAACCGAATCCTCTGCCTGCAAGAGAACCACCGTCGCTCCAAAGAGTGGGCTGCCTGCGGTATCGACAACTGTCCCTTGTAGCTGTATGCGCTGACCAACAGCCTGATTCATCAGCCCCAGGCCCATGATCAGCAGCAACAGCCAAAACTGTGTTTGTTTCATTGTGTATGTGTTTTGAGGGGAGAGGTGAGAGGAGTCAGGAAAGAGTGTTGATCTGAACGCCCATACGGAATTGATTTTTTCTAACTCTCTCCTCTCACCTGACACCTCTCTCCTTACCTTAATTCCGAATAATCACCTTCATCGTCCCATTGCCACCCATTTCGGCGTTCATTTCTTCCAGCTTCGCTTTCTGGATCGCATCAAATTCTTCCTGGGACACGATTTTCCCTTTCTTAGGTGGATTCATGTCTTTGACATGCTCGGCTCCCATATTGATTTCTTTGGCCGTGTAAGTCCGCTCGCCATCATCGATGCTGAGTTCGAGAATCATGCCAGGTAGCTGGCCGAAATTACCGGGACCATTTGAGATTGGAATCTGGGGGGTAAACCAGGCCTCGACGGTTCGGCTGGTATCCTGCAACATGGCTTTTTGGCAGACATAGCCATGAATTTCTTTCTGTTCAGCGCCTAGTTTCCATTTGTACTCCACCAAAGCATCTTCAATCAAGAAGCGCTTCCCAAACAGCTCCCGCAATTCCGTTCTTTTGGCAGCTTCCATATCCTTGAACAAAGCAGTCTCCGGGCGACGCATCACAAAGCGAAAC
The DNA here is from genome assembly GCA_039815525.1 of Bacteroidota bacterium. Lineage (GTDB taxonomy): Bacteria > Bacteroidota > Bacteroidia > J057 > J057 > JBCAWW01. The sequence goes on from JBCBZF010000012.1 coordinate 5,593, forward strand.
TCATTGTCTCCTTCTGTTCGGTTGATTTCAGTGTCTTCCTGCTCTTCAGCAGGTTTATACAGAGACATGCTTTCATTGAATTTCAAGCTTTGCTGGGATGTCTGAAATTCCGGCAACATGGCCGCCATGCCTTCCATCTCACCATCGAGCTCGATCTTAAAATGAATCTTTTCTTCAAAAATAATTTCTCCTGCCTGTTGTGCCTGAACCAAGATTGGTAAACAAGCTATCAGGATGATCAGTAACTTTTTCATACTTGCGTTTTATTGTAAACAAAAATCGATGCGACAAACATAGCTTGCTACACAACGCGACTGGGTTAATGGACCTTGATAAAAGGTTAATTAAGGTTAAAAAGCCGTCTGAAATGTTCCTGATTGCGTTTATTTGCCTATATGATGCAAAAAGCCAGACAACATCTCCCCCTTGTTCTCATGATCAGCAGCCTGATTTTGTTGCTGGTGTTTGAGTTTCTGTGGTTGAAAAAAAGCTTTCAGGACGAAGTACTCAGTTTGAATCGGGAAACGGATTTGCTGTTTACGGCTTCGATCAATGATTTAGAGGATTCACTCTTTCAGGAGCGTTTTATCATTCCCCTCTCCGCTGTCATGAACGACACCAACCACAATCATGTCAATCAGATTCGGATTGAAAGTGGCTTTTCTACTGAGGAGCACATATTTGGCAAGCGGACCGCACCCACTTTCCCCAAAAGCTTATTGGATTCGGTGGTGTTTTGGGCCAAAAAATCAAACAGGGACAGCACCTTCAAAACCAACAAAAGTGGTTCTATCTCCTTATTTGTCAAAGCAGAAAATGTATTAACCGAAGGCATCAGAGTAGAAGCAGATACCCTGATGTTTCTTGAATCCAATGTCAGCCGACGCACCGATCTGCCGGTTCTTATTCAAAAGCGATTCAACCAGGCCATGGATGAGAGCAATATCGATCTGACCTATGAAGTCGTCACCCTTGATGGTACAAAGGGGCAATACAATGGTCTTACCACCAGTGGTTATTTTGATTTGCCAAGCGGTGAGCGATATGGCGTAAATTTTCCAGACTAAAACACCTACGTATTCAAAAAACTTCTGCCGCAGATTCTTTTTTGTCTGGTACTCTTTGGTTCCATCGCTTTGGCATTTTTCCTCTCCTATCGTTCACTTCAAAAGCAAAAACGCCTCAATCAGCTCAAAAACGACTTTATCAGCAATGTCACCCATGAGCTCAAAACGCCCATCACGACCGTCGGCGTCGCCATCGAAGCCTTGCGCAATTTCAATGCCTTGCAAGATCCGGCTAAGACGGAAGAGTACCTCGCCATTTCGAAGCAAGAACTCAATCGCCTCAGCATATTGGTGGATCGAGTGTTGAAAATGTCCCTTTTTGACCAGCAGGAACCAGAGCTCAAAATCGAATCGCTGGATCTACAGCAGCTCTCAGAAGGCATCTTGCGCTCCATGAAGTTGCAGTTTGAAAAATATGGCGCAGTGGTCGAAACAACCTTCGAAGGAGAAGACTTTGATTTGGAAGGCGACCGGGGACATCTCACCAGCGTGTTGTACAACCTGATTGACAATGCGCTGAAATATGGAGGAGACACACCACAGATTCAGCTTTTCATTCAGGAAAAAGAAGGCCAAATCGAGATTCAGGTAATGGACAGAGGCATTGGCATACCCAACGCCTATCAGGATCGCATCTTTGAAAAGTTTTTCCGGGTACCCAGTGGCGACCGCCACAACATCAAAGGACATGGCCTTGGTCTGAGCTATGTCAGCAGCGTGATTGCGCAGCACCAGGGCACAATCGACTTTGACAGTACCGAAGGAAAGGGCACCACCTTCACCATTCAACTTCCCCGCAAACATGGCTGAGATCAAAGTACTCTATGTGGAGGATGAGCCCTTTCTGGCGAAAATCGTGATGGAAAGCCTCGAAAGCCGGGATTACGAAGTAAAACTGGTGATGGATGGTGGGGAAGTAATGGAAGCATTTATGCTTTTCCAGCCCGATATCTGTGTGCTGGATGTGATGCTCCCTAATCAGGATGGCTTTAGTATCGGCAAGGAAATTCAGGCGCGGAATCCGCAGATGCCAATCATTTTCCTCACGGCCAAAACCCAGACCGAGGATTTGGTCAAGGGTTTTGCGTCAGGTGGCAATGACTACATCCGCAAGCCATTTAGCATGGAAGAATTGATCATCCGCATGGACAATCTGCTACAGTTGGTTGGCAAGGTACAGGTGCAAAGCTCGCCGGAGGCGGATTGTATTGCGATCGGCAACTACCAATTTTTCCCTCTCAAATACGAACTCCATTGGCAGGAAGAAGTCAAAAGTCTTTCGCACCGGGAAAATCAACTGCTGCGCATTCTGGCCCGCCACATCAACTTTACGGTCGAACGCAAAACCATTCTCAAAGAAGTCTGGGGAGATGATTCCTTTTTCAATTCAAGAAATCTGGATGTGTATATCACCCGGCTGCGGGATTATCTCAAAAAGGACGGACGGGTGAAAATCATTACGCTGAAGGGGGTGGGTTATCATGTGGTGGTGGAATAGGAAAAGACAATTTCATTGAATTTTGGTAGAGGATTACAACCACTCCCGAGGAAACCGATCTTACCATTATGGAAAAGGAGTTATTTGAATACTTCGTATACCTGAATATACTTTTGATTATTCTGACAAGGGCATGGGATTTTTACATCATGCGTAAATATTTTCAATATACCCAGCCTCAGTCTTCACGATGGATGGCCTATGGATTCGCATTTTCAAAATCGCTTCCGTATAATTTGGTATCAGTATGGATGAGGAAAAGGCATAAGGACCAAAGGCTTGAACAACTTAGGAAGACACACAACTACTTAATCCTGGCCAGCATTTCATTCATTGTTTTACCACTTTTTCTGGGAGCAGTATTGGAAGTATCGGGTGTGGATGTTTGAGCCTTTGGATTGACCTTTTCATGGCCTATTTCTTACCCACATCCCACCTCCACAACACATAGGGTCCGGCAGTGGCAATCTTCGTCATCCTTTTCGCTTCAATGATCTCATGACAGCGATTCAGGATGTCCCAGGCAGGTTGGAGTTGGTTCCCGCTTAATTCCCGTTTACCGGTATAGAAATCAGTTTGCTGTAAGACCAAAATGGGTCGATCGTCCAGATTCTTCATCAATTCAGGAGAAATGCCGCCCAATGAATCAGGGGTAAAGAGACTTTGCAGAATTTGCGCATGCTGAAAATTGCCACGGGCAAATTTGGCTGACATCAGCGGAATCTCACTCCACTGCTGAAACTGCATGGTGGCAGTGGTCAGGTCATCAAAGCCATCAATGACAAAGTGATTGTCTCCTGCACCTTCGTGATTATAGGGAATGGGAATCATCGCCTGATAATCCTGCGGATTGATCTGGCGAATCAAATCATCCATCTCGCTTTCATAATCCGGATGAAACACATTGTCCCGCACCATCCATTTTTTGCCATTACGGATCGCATCACGGGTATCAATCACGGTCAGCAACATCAATCCCAGTCCTAAGAAAATCACCCAGTTCCGACCAATCCTTTTCCAGCTTCGATCCAGGAAAAAAATCGCCAGCAGGTTCACAAACCAGAAAAAGACAAAGCTGAAGCGGCTCACATCCCGAAATTGGGTGATGCGGTCGGTGAACAGATGGATATAGTAAAATAGGTTGAGATAATTGGTGAGGAGGTATTCGTGATTGAACAAAGGAATCCTTTCTCCCAGGGAAATCATCAGGGAAACCATTGAACCTACTCCAAGCAGTAGGATAAATTGGCCTTCATCATCCTCGGCCAGCATGTCTCTAAGCCGCAGGCGGCGATTGCCCCGCATCAAACGTGCGCCCAGCCAGACCAGCAAACCAAACATCACAAAACTGCCGAGATAAGCGTAAGACCCGTGCGAATTCAGCTTCTGGTTTTCAAAGACAAATGGAATGCTGTTGTGTTCATGAGAAGTATACAGACCAGAAAAATTGAGTCGCCAGTGGTGCCAACCGTACCCCTCTCCATGCGCTTTGCGGTCTGCAAAATAGCCATCATGCAGCCGCACGACTGTTCCCATGATGATCCAGGGCAGGATGCAGGCGAGAAGTCCAGTCTGAATCATTCGCAATCGATTGGTGCGCCATTCTTTGATCATCACCGCCAACAGGAAAAAGCCCATCACCACCGTACACATTGCCAGCCAGTAGAGGTGCACACAACCAGCCAGCATCACAAAAACAGCGAAGCGAAGGGCGGTTTTTCGCAAGGCTTTGGGCTCCCTGAGCTGTCCCCAGGCGGATTGCGCCAGATAGATGGTGCCCAAAAGCGGCCAGGACAGTGACAGATTAAGGTGCCCTTGTGTGATTTTCAAGATCTCCATGTTGAGCCAGGGCAGACAAACGGCAAAAACGACCAGTAGAATCGGATGGACCTTCAGACGCCGCAGGATCAAAATCAGTAGCAGCGTACTGAGCAGTCGTCCCAAGACAATGAAGTAGTTAAAGATCGGAATGGCCGCTTCACTTAGGTCGATGATGTAGTGCGAGACAAATTTCACCGGGACCGCCAGCAGCGGCGTACAGTCAGTGAACATGATATACTCCCCAAATGGGTAGCCCATGCTATAAACCTTGGACCAGCCAAGCTCCGGCGCCTGATCGACATAGGACTGATAAAAGAAATACTGCCGCATCCCGTCATTCCAGTTGCAGAGCATGTGCTCCGAAGGCGAAAAGACTACGCCCCGAAAGGTGTAGAGCAGCAGAATGAGCTGGACCAACAGCACAAAGCTGAGCAGACCATGACGCTTGAGAAATTGTTGGAGCCGGGGCATACCGGCAAATTAGTGATTTTTGCAAAAGAAGAGGGGCTGCCTCATAAGTCAAGAAACGAACCCCATATCAAGTTTGGGGTTCATCCCTTAAAGTAGACTTGTGAAACAGCCCCTGCCATTTCAAAATGTTAAGGCTGCACTTATGGCAGTCTCAGAATTTCTCCGATTTCCTTCAGTGTAGTTTGCCCTCCCGGAAAACCTTTCTCTGATTCTCCCTTTATGCCTAGGTCTTTAATAAGCGTCACCTTTTTCAGGATTAAGGTGCAGTGCTGTCCTCCAGAATTGCAATAGCAGGTTATATTCTGGCCGCTCTGATTTAACTGACAGGTTCCATTGCAAGAGCCTGAATATCTGCAACTGAGACTTCCGGTGAGTTTGGGAAGCTCCTTTCCTTTGCCATCCAGGATAAGGAAACCATTTTTTTCAGTCTCAAGAAGAGACATACTTTTTAAATTCACGATCCCTTTTGCTTTGATACCCATCTTTGCAAGCGATGCCTTCGCACCAGTTGAAATGGTTCGTCCATCGCGAGAAACAGGAATACTGGATTTCTTTTGCGCATGCACGTCGGCAGTAATCAGGAACATGAACAGAAAAGCAATCATGCTCATCACTGGGGCTGTTTTGACTAAAAATTTCATTCGTTTTAGGGTTAATGAGGTAAGTAATTGTGTGAAAACATTGGCAAGAAAGGCGTCCTGCAAGCCGCTTTCAATTGCCCAAATGGGTAGTTTTTTGAACCTAAAACCCCCGCTTTTCGAGAAGCCTGCGTTTCACATACCCCATTTGGGTAAGCACCCGACTTGGCAGTTTGCCCGCCAATCCCCAACTTGCGACGATGTCGCGCCCAAACATTCCATATCTGCCGCAGATTTTGCTTGCATTGGCTTGCCTGGCCTTTATGGTAGCCAAATGGAGTGATTTGTCGTTGCCTTTTTACTGGGATGAGCTGGGCGTTTATGGACCGGGGGTTTTGTATATGGTCGATAACGGACCAGGTTTGTTGCCTTCAGCACTGGAGCCAGAACTATCTCGGGGACACCCTCTGCTGTTTTATTTTCTCTTTTCGGCTTTCAGCAAAACATTTGGCTTCTCCCTTTTCAAAATCCACTTACTCGCCCTGCTGCTCTTTCTTGCACTCGTCATCAGCACCTTCGAACTGGCTCGCATGGTTCTCAATGACTGGTGGGGTCTTGCCGCCGCATCGCTTTTATTGGTCATGCCCAATCTCTTCGCAACCGCCAACATGGTGTTGCCCGAGGTGTTGGTGGCTTTACTGATCCTGAGAGGGGTGATTGCGGTTTTGAAAGAAAAATGGTGGAGGTATCTGCTGTGGGCTTCCCTGCTGATGCTCACCAAAGAATCCGGCATTGTCTTACCCTGTGCCGTTTTGGGATATGCGATCTTAGAAAAAAAAGCCCGTAGTTGGCAGAATGGGGCGATTGCATTGGGACCATTGCTCAGTTTTGGGATATTTCTCCTGATTCAGAAAATGCAAAACGGCTGGTTCTTTTTCCCCTACCACACCAGCCTGATCTCTTTCGAGAAGCCCGTCATGCTCTACAAACTCAAACTTTGGTATGAGCTGATGTTTGTGAAGCAAGGGCGATTTTTGTGGGGCTTTTTATTGGTCATGGGCGGTATCATTGGGATGGGAAAAATGCTCAAACAGAAATCCCAGCTTCTGACGCCATGGATGAAGCTGAGTCTGATATTTGGGATCGGTTATTTCCTTTTTTCCATCATCAATTTCTACATGGATCGCTATCAAACAACGATGTTCCCGTTTTATGCGGTTTGGTTGTGTCTGGCGATTGCACAACTTCCGCCATTATTACCACATAAAGTATTTTCTGCCCCGCATCATATCCTGTTGTTTGGCATTCTCATCGTTTTGCCTTTGCTCAATTTCACCAAGGATCGGTTTTGGTTTGACCAGGACATCAACTATCGGAAGGTGGTGCGCATCCAACAGGAAGTGAGCAGATATCTGGAAGAAACAGTCGCAGCGGAGGAGCCATTCTTTGCCAATTTCCCTCTCTACAACGGATTGCTTGACAAACGCTTTGGCTTTCGCAGCAATGACAAAGAGCTGGCTCCAACAGTTCGCCTCAATGACAGCCTGCGGTATACAGTCATTTTTCGCCCTGGGACCGACCTCAAATTTTCACGTTGGGACAGTCTTTCGGTTCCTTTTGAGCGTGAAGATGGATTTGTCAGGCTAAAAGTTTTTGAGCGAAAACCATAGGATTCACCACTTACTTGTCATTTAACACCTGCCGCAGCAAGGTCTCTGCCACTTACCATAAGCTTCTATTTTCTGACCATAATTAGGTGCTGTTTGGGGTCATCGAAGGGAACATATCCCCTCACGAGGATCCCGCTGCAAAGGGTTGTCATCAGGATTCTTCAAACAAAACAACCCATACCATTTAACGCCCTATTACCATGGCTCTTAACATTCTTGCCGCCGTTTACGGCTCAGACAACGCAGGTGCTGACGTCACCGAACGTGTACGCGAACTGACAGTCACCGGAAATGACGACATCACCATCAGCAACGGAAACCTCGGTGGAGATCCAGTTCCAAATGTCAAAAAGCGGCTGGCAGTCATCTACCAACTCCCAACCGGACAAGTGCTGTCCAGAACTGGTGAAGAAGGTACGACCATTGACCTGGTGCCACAGATGTAATTTCTTGTAGAAAAACACGCCGAGAACCCGCCGCTCGACCTTACAGGATGTAAAAACCTTGGGTCTGGGGCGGGCTATTGCATTGCGTCTTCGGAGAAGACTTTACGTAAATTTTCCAGGAGGAAATCTGCATTCTGCTGGTTGAAGACCATCGGCGGTTTGATTTTGATCACATTGTGGTCCGGACCATCGGTGCTCATGAGAATACCACGCTCGCGCATGCGATTGGCCAGGTAGCTGGCTTTTTCAGCATCAGGCGTCCGTTCCTCCGGATCATTCACCAATTCAAAGCCCAGGAAAAGCCCTTCCCCTCTCACGTCTCCCATACAAGGAAAATCCTGTTGTAATTCGCGTAATCCATTTTTCAGCACATTGCCCATTTGCAAAGCATGCGCCTGCCGGCCTTCGTCTTTGACGATCCGCAGGACTTCCCGCCCGATGGTGGCCGAGACCTGAGCCCCACCGAAGGTGGAGAAAAACTCCATGCCGTTGGCGAAGGCATCCGCAATTTCACGGGTCGTGATCACCGCCCCCAATGGATGTCCATTGCCAAAGGGTTTTCCAACCGTCACAATGTCTGGCACGACGCCTTGCAATTCAAAGCCCCAGAAGTGTTTGCCGATCCGGCCGAAGCCTACCTGTACTTCATCGACGATACACAAACCGCCATGAACCCGGACTTGTTGGAACACATCCTGAAAGTATCCGGTTGGTGGCACGATTTGTCCCCCACAGCTCAGGATCGACTCACCAATGAATCCGGCAATGCCTCTCCCCTGCCCTTTAATTCGCTCAATTTCTATTGCTGCATGGGAAGCATACTTTTGTCCGGCGAGTGGAACGTCCTGGTACAATCCCCGATATACATCCGGCAATGGCAATAAGCCTACCCGGGGCGACTTTCCGCCGCCACCTGGCCCATCAAATTTATAGGAACTGACTTCGATACAGGCAGCAGTATTGCCATGATAGCCAACTTCGACAGCCAGCATGTCCTGCTGTCTGGTAATGGTGCGGGCCATACGCATCGCCAATTCGTTGGCTTCACTACCGGAATTGACAAAAAAGCATACCTCCAGCGGATCAGGAAAGCTCGCGGCCAATTCTTCGGCCAACTGTACCACTTCTTTGTGAAGGTAGCGGGTATTGGTGTTGAGGACAGAAAACTGACGCCTGGCCGCTTCTACCACCCGGGGATGCTGGTGCCCCACGTGCGGCACATTGTTGACGGTATCGAGATAGCGACGGCCGTCAGCAGCGAAAAGATATTGTCCAAACGCCCTTTGCATGTGCAAAGGCTGGCGATAGGACAGGCTCAGACTGGGAGACAAATGCTTTTTCCTGACAGCCAGAATTGCCGCATGACTCATTTCGTCCGCCAATTCAGGGATATCCCATTTCAGGATCAGATTGGGATCAGGCGAAATGCTTTGCCAGGTCTTTTGTTCATGCACCTTCGCAACTCCTGGAAAGTCGCCTTCATATCCCAACAGATTGGTCATGATCTGAAAGTGTAAATGCGGTGGCCATTCGCCATTTTCTCTCAGATTGCCCAACCAACAAAAGACTTCCCCCCCTTCAATTTTTTGCCCAATCTTTTTCCCCACCAAAGACTCTTTACTCAAATGTCCATACAGGGTAAAAAATCTCAAACCATCATCAGCCTGATGTTCCAGAATGATGGTTGGGCCATAATTTTTATCGCCTGCGTTGTCAGCAAAACTGTGAATCCGTCCATCTAATGGCGCATGGATGGCGGTTTCCGCTTCTGTAAACACATCCAATCCCGTGTGCATGGTCCGCCACTCAACACCCTGATTTCCTGCTTCCACATACGCATCAGTGGTGTACAAGGGGCGGATTTCGCCATAGCGGCCAATTCCAATCTTTTTGCCTTCATCTGCCAATATCCGAAAAAGTTTGCGGTCAAAATGTACGCTGTCCAGGTATTCTACGTTGTTGCCGATTTCCAGGCTTCCGACGGAGAGATCAAAGGTGTAAAGCGTGGCAGGATCAGGCTTTTCACCCAAAATCTCTGCAAAAGATTGTTGTTTCAGCCATTTTGTCAAAGATTGTGAATTGGGATCAGGTTCCCAGCCGCAGGCTTCCCGAAATCGGTATTCGGCAAAGTCTGGATGGATCTGGGACAATTTCGTCAACAATGCCCAGCCATCATTGGCGCTGATTTGCAGGTATTCATTTTCAGGATGTTGAATGGCATTGAGCGAGGAAACGGTCAAAGAAATCAACAGTCGGGTCTGAATCAGGGCAAAAAGGACCTTGATTTCGCTTTCATGCAAGGGAAAGGTCTGATGAAAGCCTTTGACAAGATGGAAAATGGTGTCAACGGGATCAGGCTGCTTCATGCAGGCATAGGCAGCTGCAATGGCGAGATCGTTGATGGTCCAGGTGTGAATCGCGTCCCCAAAATCAATCACACTCACCACCTTTCGGTTGCCAGCTTCACCAGCCACCAGGATATTGTGGTCATTGGCATCATTGTGAATAACACTTTTTCTGAGCTGATCTTGTAGTGGCAAGACTTTTTCCCTGAATAGGCTTAATGTGTCTTGCAGCAATATTCTGCGTCCCGGATCACTTATTTTCGCTAAGGCTTCATCCACCCATTCAGCTGCTGCGCTGTTCCATTTAAAAGGTCGATGCGCCTGTGGATGGTCAAAATCAAACAGTCCCTTGCACAAACGGGCTGACAAGGCCCCCAATTCTTCCCACATATTGCTGGTATGCGGGTTGACTTTTGCCCAAACCTTCCCATCCACCCAGGTCAACACCCGCAGCCAGCGGGTCTCCCGGTCAATTTCGACTGCCACCATCCGCTCATCCGTTGTACTTCTGATCACTTGGGGCAAAGCAATCTCCAATTCTTTTTGCGCCAAATGCTCCAGAATGGCCAATTGGAAAGACAAATGCTCAGGCTCTGCATCGGGCGGAGAAAATTTGCAGATGTATTGTTCTCCGCTATCACTTTGCAGGCGAAAATTCAAGTCAAACTCCCCCGGCAAAGCAGTCAGATTACCGGTCAGTTGATAGTGTTTTGCAATGAGAGAAAGTGGTGTGGGCATCGTTGTAGAATATGTGCCTGAAATACGGGAATCCCATTCACAACAAAAAGCTTTGCCTGACAACAATGGGTTCCCGTTGAAAAGCCTTAATTTCAAAGCTGCTTTTCTCAGCCAACGCTTCATCATGCAAAAAACCTTCTCTCTTTTTCTATTGATTGTCTTGGTAAATGGTCTCTTTGCCCAGAAAACCCGCATCCAAACCGCGACCACGACACATGCTACCCAACTCAATCTACCCTGGGACATGCAGTGGTGGGGAAATGAGAAAATTGTGTTTACGGAACGTCCAGGGACGATTTCCCGCCTGGATCTGTCCAATGGACAAGTTGACCTTCTCCATTCCGTCGACAATGTGGCTTTTGAGACCCAATCGGGCCTGCTGGCCTTGGCTTTGCACCCAAACTGGCCGGATTCAAATGCAGTTTATGCGGTCTACAATTATTATGAACCCAATTTCCTGATTTCAACCCGGCTGGAAAAGCTGCTCTATGATGCGGTACAGGATAGCCTGATTCCGGTTGATACCCTGGCGGAGGGCATTTCTGGTGCTTCTACCGGAACGGGAGCACGCCTCCTGGCCACTGCGGACCGATTCCTGTATTTGACCGTCGGAGACACTGAGCTAGGGACGGTTTCGCAGGATAGCAGCAGTTTAAATGGAAAAGTACTACGCTGGACGCTCGAAGGCGGCATCCCAAATGACAATCCCATTCCCAATAGTCCCATTTTCACTTTCGGCCACCGCAACCCACAAGGCATGACGGAGGGAGAAAATGGCCGGATCTATCTTTCTGAACATGGCACCTTCAACAATGACGAAATCAATCTGTTGGAAGGAGGGCGAAACTATGGTTGGCCCCAGATAGCGGGCTTTTGTGATGCCAGCAATCAAATGGCCTGCGACCAGTTGAACATGAAGGAGCCCCTGGCAGTCTGGACGCCACCGATTGCGCCATCTGGCATGGCCTTTTACGGTAGCAATGTCATTGCGGAGTGGAACAACAGTCTCCTACTTGCCAATCTGCGCGACAAAAGCCTGAGTTGTTTGTTTCTCAGCCCAGATGGGCAGCAAATCATTGAACAGCAAAGCTATTTGCAGGATTCGATCGGACGGATTCGGGACGTACTGGTCAGCCCGGATGGACGGGTATTTTTGTGCACCTCGAATCGCGATAGCCAGGGCAATCCGACTGCTGATGATGACCGGATCCTCGAGGTACTCAGTCTGGGGGCTGTTTCGATTGATGCGCAAAGCGCTAATTGGGATCTGCAATGGCAATGGCAGGCAGAATCGCTCTCCCTTTCCTTTGGGCGCATGTTACAAGAAAATCTTCAGTTCGAACTCCTTAGCCTTGAAGGTAAACTGACCCACACCGGCCAGTTGCCATTGGGGCAAGCATCTCATCGATTGACTTTGCCCGGCCTGGCAAGCGGCGTATATTTGTTGCGGCTAAGCAGCCCCACTGCCTCCACGACCGTTAAGCTGTTGGTTCCCTAATCTCCTAAACATGCCAAGACACATATTCGCTTTATTCAGCATACTGTTTCTCTCCCATATTTCTTTCAGCCAAACCGTCAATATTCCGCTGAGCCAGACGCAATTGGAGGCAGAAGTGGTCGCAAGCAATCTGGACATTCCCTGGGATCTGACCTGGTCGCCCGATGGATACATCTGGTTCAGTGAACGGAATGGCAATGTCAAGCGCATGAATCCACAAAACCAGGAAGTCGAATTGATCTTCCAGGTGCCGGATGTCTTTCAATCGCAGGAAAACTCTGGTTTGCATGCCCTGGCCATTGATCCTGGTTTCCCCCTGGTGCCTTATGTGTACCTACACTATACCTATCGGCTGACCCGATCCAAGATCGTTCGCTATGTCTGGGATTGGCAAAGCAAAAGTCTGAGCAATCCGCTTACCTTGCTTGAAGACATTCCGGCTGGTTCATCTCACAATGGGTCCCGGATTGTTTTTGAGAATGAAAACACTCTCTTCCTCAGCCTGGGGGACGCATATCAAAGTGGATTCGTGCAGGATTTAGAAGCTTTTCATGGGAAAATTCTGCGGATGCATACCGATGGCAGCATTCCGGAAGACAATCCTTTTCGCAACAGCCGGGTGTGGAGTTGGGGCCATCGCAATGTGCAAGGCCTGGTCCGCACATCAGACGGTCGCATGTATGGTTCAGAGCATGGTTTGGGAGAAGATGATGAATTGAATAAAATTGAGAAAGGGCACAATTATGGATGGCCCAATGTCAAAGGCTATTGCAACTGGCCGTCGGAGCAGGTCTTTTGCCAGGACAGCAATGTGACGGTTCCAGTGGTCAGTTGGGCACCGGGCTTTGCCCCATGCGGATTGGCGTATTATGATCATCCCGCTATCCCGGAGTGGCGCAACTCCCTTTTGCAAGTCTTCCTCAAAGCCGGAGACGGCAGCCTTGGGCAGCGCATGCAACAGATCAAACTGGATGAAAGCGGTACCGCTGCGACTGAGATCAATGACTTACTCATTCAAACCTATGGCCGCTTACGGGATGTATTGGTCATACCAGATGGCAGAATCTACATCTGCACCTCCAATCAGGAACCCAATGGTGACCTGGTCCGGTCAAGTGATGATGATAAAATCATTGAAATCCGTAATCCAGCCGTCCACAATACGCCGCCAGTGGGAGAATTTATTCCTCCGGCCGAGGTTCAGGTTTTCCCCAATCCGGTTGAAAAGGATCTCTTGCTCCAATTCCCGGAACTGGGCGGAGAAGTAAGCATTCGCCTGCTAGATCTCACCGGCCGGGTGATACGGGAGGAAAGTTTTGCGCTCAATGGCTACACCTACTCTATGTCGCGGGGAGAAATTCAGGCTGGTACCTATGTCCTCCTGGTCCAGTTGCCGTCTGGCCAGAACTTTAGCAAGAAGTTGATTTTCAATTGATATGGGATTTAGGAGGTCTGGTACGACCTAAAAAAAGAACCAGGACGCATTACCCGCGCCCTGGTTACAAACAGCCCCTCTATCCCTCTTCACATGGGAATTGCTACTCTGTTACTTCCCCTAAGTGTTTACTCAGCCAATTGCTGAGTCGTTTTTGGACGTTTTCTGTGGCAAATTGCCACGCGGCTTGTTGTATACGAAAGACCTTCCAGCCGGCTCTTTCCAGAACCATTTGCTGCTGTAAGCGGTCTGTGATGTTCCCGTTCAGACTGTTGGCATCCTCATCAATGGCCAGTCCAATCTTTTTGCCATGATGGATCACGGCCAGATCTAATTTGTACTTTCCAACCTGGAAGTGTGGATGCAAACTTTTACCATATCCATTTTCCCCCAACCACTGCATGACTTCTTCCTGAAAAGCGGAAGCGGTGTCTAGTTTTGATCGGCGTCCGCCCCCTAAACCAGGATCAGAATAATGCATCAGCAAGCGGAAACGATAACAGTCGGGATTCATCATCGCCACAGCATCAGGATGGATGCTGTGCAGAAGAATCGATTTATCGCGGGCACGACTGGCCGCCACATTGTAAATCCGCATCATTTCCTCCCCCAATACCGCTCTGGGTGGACGCATGCTACCATCCTGGGTAAACCCATGGCTGGCGGTGGTGGTGAGGATCATCACATCACGTTCATCACCCTGGAACTCACGGGACGTACCCACCAGCAACTGCAAATCATCTTCATAGGCTTTGATACGTGGGTTTTTGACCCACTGACGAATGATCAGATCGCGATGCTCTTCATTGGAAGATTCAAGACAGAGAATGCCGATGGTCGGAATCTCAGCTAACGCACCACTTTCATAGTCTTCTATCACCCCTTCGATCAATTCCATGATCTGACGTACCATCTTTGGCTTGCCTTTATCGGTCGGATCATCCTCCACATAAAAAGCTTCCACTGGTTTGCCAAAGGAATCATCCATGGCCGTTTTCAAGGTCACAATCTGATCATTGTACATATTCTTATTCGAATAATTGATGATCTCTGGGCGACAGCGGAAGTGTTCGCGCAGGGTGATGATGTTGGGATAAATCACACCGCTGAGCGTATAGATCGAAGCAGTCCGGTTGTTGATGTTGAACTGCTGCTTGAACGGATGATGGATCAGATAGCGATCAAGGATCTGATTGGTACGGGCCAATGGAAACTGCGAAGCATTGGTATGCACTGAGGTCTGATTTTCATCCCCGACAATGATGGATTTCTGGGCGCGGAAGATCAGGTTGAGCATGCTGATATCACACTGGCTGGCCTCATCCACAATCAGGAGGTCAAACTGGCCAGGGGTTGGGTCAGGGAAAAAGCGAATGGCGGTGTCCTGCTGCATGATCCAGATCGGCACCACTTCACGCGCCCGTTTCATGTTCTCAATTGCAGATTGCAGGTTACGGGCGGTATTTTTGCCATGTCCTTTGCCGATGTTGATCAAATCATTCCGCCAGGCCGACAGGGCAGACTTCTGTTCATCAGTGATGCTTTGTTGCTTATTGTGCCAGGTCTTGTGAGCAACCAGGGTACTGATGCGGCCCTCAATTTGACGTTTGGTTTCACGCAGAGCGTTTAGAGAAGCCTCCGTCTCTGTAAGCGGCGCCACGACTTCATTGAGCCAGCTTTGGACTTTTTTCCGAAAGATCTCTTCTTCCAAATCCTGTTGGGTAAAAGCAATTGGCTCCGTCTGCATTTCCCACTGGCGGATGGTTTCCGGCACCCTTTCACGCATCACAACAAGACTTTCCTCTGCTTTTCCAGCCACATCAACCGCCATCAACTTTTCGCCATAAGCCTGCCACAAGGCCTGATATTTCTCTGATTCTTCCAGATTCAGTGCCCGCTCCAGTTCTTCGACAATCGGTGCGACATCTCCTTCATACTGAAATTCTGCTTTCAGGTTGTCAATCTCCTGTTGCAATTGTTGCCA
>JBCBZF010001026.1:0-2614 GCA_039815525.1 Bacteroidota bacterium
AGAAGACAACATATTCAGGCGTAATCTCTTTTATCTTACAAGGCAGATTCCCCGATTCCCCAAATCCTGTAAATACAAAATAATCACCTACTTGATAATCCTCCAGAATTGAATTTTCCTGATGGGTATTGACATAGACGTTACAAGTTGCGATGAGCAAGATTGGCAGCGCAATCAGTACCCAGGTCCATTTATTTGATTTTTTCGTTTCCATGGTGTACGGTTAAAGGATCTTTAATATAGGTTCGTTTTGATTTCAGCCATAAAAACACAGTGGATGGTTTTGATGCGTGTGCTCGGAGGGGATGTTTTATAAAATTATTTAAACACTTCTCCATCATGATGCTCACAGCATCAGATCCATCCTTCTGATCAGGCCACCCAAATGAGCCGTGTAGAGCAGGACGCATGTATTGGCAATTAACAGCCCCATCACGATGATGGGAATTCTCCGATCAGGTTTTTCTTCCTGCAAAATACTGGCCCATCCCATGACGCCGATGAGGGCCGCAATCACCTGAATGACAAAAGCCACTCTTCCCCAGAGGGCGTGGTCTTCAATGAGTTCCTGCGGATATGGCGCGAGGATTGTTTTGGTCCAGTCAGCCGCTTCTGGACCAGTCACGTATGCAATCGAAGCAATCACCCCCAGGATGATCAAGCCGCTGTAATTGCCTTTCCATTGTGGGCCATCCAGTGGTTTTTTCCGGTGCGCAATGCCCCGATACATCAACCAGGGTGTTCCAATCACCGCAACATGAACGATCATGACATGTATCCAATTGGCGATCATCTCAAGATGTTGATTGGTGAGGGTCTTCTGTCAGTCTGATTGCTCAGCTCCGGTTCTAATGGCTTCTTTGGGGTCAATGCCTTTGTCTACGGCATCGTAGTCGAGCGTAGATCCGCCCATACTGTGCGGGATCAAATACACCGCCGTCATGACAACCGCCGCCATCAAAACTGTGGTCCTGCTCACGCCTTCTTTCTTTTTCGCTTTAAAGCCAATAATTGCCAATGCCAGGGCCCAGGCAAGCCACATGATGAGCATTTTATTGTCGGTAAAATCACCTCCAAAAGGGAAACCCGTCCAGTATTCTCCAAAGGCACTTTTTTGGACCAGAGGTCCTAAGATCATGCCTCCAAGGGTCATGGCCGAGAAGGCAACCACGGCCCATTTACGCATGGTGCCATCGTTAAAGGCGGCACTTAAGCCCGCGCGGATCCCAAAAATGACGACGATGATCATCATCGTAACATGCGGAATCAGGATGTAGTCAGCAACCGGATCTTTGTATCGCAGGACAATGTGGTCTTCACCCTTTTCAGGGATATTGAATGCTTTGCCATCGAGCGTTCCTGAGACATAATATTCCATTTTTCCTGCCGCTGGCTGAATCGGCAGCTGCGCTACATATTTCTTATTTTCATCCAGTTGGAAAGCCAAAGCGGTCAGGCTGTCATTTGTCTGATAACGCTTATAATTCAAGGTCGCGCTGTATCCGGCTCCCTCAATGTATGGCATTTCAATTTTGGCTCCTTCGGTTGTTTCCTGAGAGCGCAGGAGCTCGTATTTATGCGTCTCGCCGGCATGCGCCAGCTTACCCTTGAATTCGTAGGTTGGGCCGGTACTCCTTTGATAAATCATGGCCGCTACCGCCAGAAAAACCGCTAACACCCACAGGGATATTTTTTTTACCATCTTCTTCGTCTGATTATCTCTGGTATTGACTCAGCAAGTGAGAATATCTGGAGCCAAATATATGATAATTAGGCGAGACGGCTAGACACACTCAAAACGAAAAAGTGCCTTCATACACCGCCGCACTGCCCCGATCACCATGCTGAATCCCCAATATCTTCGTGCCACCTTTCTCGAGGACAGAGATCGATTTGGCTTTCCGGAAAGCTTCCTTCTCAATTGGGTATAAATCGACAAACTCGCCTGTCTTGGTAGAGATAGCCGCCATATCGGTCAGCATATACATGCGTAAGCCATTTTCTACGACGATCTCATTGACAAAATAATTGAACTCAACTGAACCGAGGAGTGCGCCGGAATTCAGATTTTTCTTCAGGGCCAGTACCCTGAGCAAGCTTCCTTCTTTGAGCTTTGTAGGAATGTAATAGCCGACTTGTACCAGGTGTCCATCTCTTGCCGCAGGTTTCGCAGTATTGAGGACAAAGACGTCGTACTCCCTTTTATTGAGCAGGGCATCGATATCTACGTCAAAGTCGAGGTCAAAAAGGTCTTTATTTGATCTTTTAGCTTTCGGTGCCTTTGCTGTTTCTGTGGACTCATCATTGAGCAATCGATCATATATTTGACTGCTCGATGATCCATCGTTTGCCTGACCGTTGGTATTGAGATCTTGTTCCAGTCCCACATAAAGCAATGGAAACTGGCTGATTTTGCCCACACTGTTGCTGTAATTGAGCCCCAGATCATCTACCAGAGAGCCATTCATGACAAACTGAAAGGACTTCGCGTTTTTCAACACCATATTGTCCACCAGACCGGGCACACCACTCTGCCCCACATAGGCAAGGCTCCCATTTTTGCGCAGGCTGTAGGTGGCGGTATAGCTATCGCGAACGTAGGCATGTTGGATGC
>JBCBZF010000476.1:0-5394 GCA_039815525.1 Bacteroidota bacterium
CAAAAGAAAATGTTTTTTTATTTCGCGTAGTTGTAATTAGTTCAAGGTTTTTGACCGTTTACTGCCATTACTTTTGCCATAAATCATCTAAAAAGTGATCAACATGGCAAAGTCATATCCCGGATTTAAGGAACAAGAATTACAAACAGAATACGCCCGCTTCTATCAGGAGCAGATGGCAGACATCCCACCGCATGTAGCAAAACATGTCGTAACCTCCCTCCCCTGGGGAACTTTACCCGATTCTGATGAGATGAACTTGCTGGAGGAATCAGGGAATATGCCAGCTGAGACAGGCTTCTCTGTCGCGGAAGATGGGAGCATTGCCGTTGCCGTGAAAACTTTCATGCCAGACACAAGCCCGCAAATGTGGGACTGGTGGTTTGGGTGGCACGGTTCGGAAAATAATCGCTACAAATTATGGCATCCTAAGGCCCACGTCAGTGCACGCTGGGAAGATGAAAGAAACGATCACTGCTACATTGGCCGGAATTCTATTATTAAAGAATACATTGGTGAAAATGCACTGGAAGCGGCCATTCAATTCAAATCGCCTCTGGAATTTGGCTTTTCATTTGATGCTGTCAATCGTTCTGAGGAAGCGGTGTATATCTGTGCGAAATTGGGACATGCAAAGTTTCCGGTTGATTTTGGCTACCTGGTTCATCAGGTGCGCCAAACACCTGCGGGAACGGAAATGCGTTCCCGCTTTTGGCTTGGTGGAAAATATGTTGCTGCCCGTACAGAAAACCTCATCAACAAAGCCGCAGTCAAGGTGTTAAAAACCTTGCAATCTCTGCCCAAAAATTTCGCCCAGGATTTACTCCTACATTGTGCTGAGGAGATGAACCATTTAGCGTCCATCTTACCAGCGCTGTACAAAGCCTATGGGCAAAGTGAAGTGCCGGGGATCAGTGGAAGAACCGTTCACAAGGGAGAGGAAACGTTTGAAGAAGTAGTCATGGCTACTTTATTCAATAAAGCCCCGGTTTCCCAGAGGCCGGCCACGATATACGAACCGAAGACAGTTGAAGACATCATCAATGTGGTTCGATATGCCAAAAGAGTTGGGCAAAGACTTAGCATCACTTCCGGAGGCCATAGCTTTAGTGCCAATTTTTTGCGGGATGATTGCCTGCTGATCGACATGAAGCATTTTGATCAGTACAGTATCAATGTGGAAGAAAAAACCGCTGAAGCCGGTCCTGCGGTCGGTGGCAGTAACTTGATGAAAGCCTTGTACAAAGACGCGCTTTTCTTCCCGGCTGGCCATTGCCAGGGTGTTTGTTTGGGAGGCTACTTGTTACAAGGCGGTTATGGCTGGAATGGACGGAAATTGGGCATTGCCTGTGAAAGTGTATTGGGACTGGATATTGTGACGGCTGATGGTGAACTGGTATATGCTGATGCCAACACCAATACAGACCTATACTGGGCTGCCAGGGGTGCGGGAGCAGGCTTCTTCGGAATTGTCGTCAAGTTTTATCTGCGGGTCTATGACCTGCCAAAATACCGTGCGGTGATCGTCCATGATTTCAAGATGAAACACCTGGAGGATGTGTATCGATGGGCCCATGAAGCTGGACCGACGATCCCGAAAGCGGTTGAGTTTCAGATGGTCATGAATCGCAATGTATTGGGATTACTTGGACCGGGAATTGAAGCCGTGGCACCAATTTTCGCGGATACGAAGGATGAATTCGAAGCTGCGCAAAACTTCATGAAAAATAGCCCCATTGCGCACAAAGCCATTATCAAAACGCCAGCCTTTAACCCCGGAATCGATATGCTTTACAAATCCGTTATGTCTCATTATCCTGAAAATTATTGTTGGGGTGTTGACAATATGTGGACCCATGCACCGATTGATGATCTGTTGCCCTATATCAAAGAAATTTCTGAAACTTTACCACCAGCTCCCTCTCATTTTCTTTGGTTAAACTGGCATCCGGGAGAGCTACATGCTGATATGGCTTACAGCAATGAAGACAATATTTACCTGTCTCTCTACAGTTGTTGGAAGAATCCCGGTGATACCCGGCAATATGGCAATTGGGCCAGTGATATGATGCGGAAAATGGAGTCACTCGCTACCGGCATCCAATTGGCGGATGAGGCTTTACACAAACGGACTGCCTCATTTATGAACGAAGAACATTTACGTAAAGTCGAAGATATTCGTGCCCAAAGAGATCCTCAGAGGCTTTTCCACGAATGGCATAGTAAACCAGAATAGGGTGAGGTAGGCTAAAAAAAGTAAGCCACTTGACAGCTTTTCTGTCAGGCGGCTTACCTCAATCTTTAGAATGAATGGAACAACGCTACCGTCCAATGCAATTAATTCTTCAGCAGTTTGTGGTACTGTGAACCGTCCTTTAGGGCTTCAACTGCCGCGGTGATTTCTGCATCATCTGCGAATGAAGCTTCGATCGCGCCATCCTGATAATGGTAGCGCTTGACGATTTCGAGGCGCAGCAGGCGCTGAATTTCATTGCGATGCTTAACCAAATCTTTGTCTTTCTGGGCATCCAGTTTGAGTGAGAGTGCCCGCAGATCATTGTTGAGCTGCGTTGCATAGGCCTCGTCTTTGACGATGGCTGCCAATTTATCCAACTGATCATGGGCCCGGGTAGAAAAGTCAAATTCCCGTTTTTGACTATAAGCCATGAAATCCTGATAAATGGCATCTGTAATCACAAATTCCCGGGCGTCAGGGGCTTGCGGATTTCGATTAACAAAATCAGTCGCAAAATCGAAGATGATTCCCTGACGATTGAGTTCGATGGTTACCCGTTCAACACTTTCGGGTTCAACAAAAATATCGGGTTCAATGCCGCCGCCATCATAGACTGTGCGGCCACTACGGGTTTTGAAGGCATTTTTCAGACTGTCAGGAATCCGCGCCACGCTGCCATCTGCATTGCGTTCGGCATAGTTGATGGCTTGTATACAGCGTCCGCTCGGTGTGTAATATTTGGCTGTTGTTACTTTCAATTGGGTATTATAGCTCAAGGGGCGGATGTTTTGGACCAAACCTTTCCCGAAGCTTCGTTGGCCAACGATCAGCCCACGATCCAGATCCTGGATCGCCCCTGCGACGATTTCTGAGGCCGATGCACTACTGCTATTGACCAAAACCGCGAGGGGAATACGGGTATCCACAGCTGGTCGTTGGGCCAGATGAGAGCGCTGAGAGCCATCAATGCGACCTCTGGTTTCAACCACGGTCTCTTTCTGAGGGATGAAGACATTGGCAACATTCACTGCCTCATCCAGGCGTCCACCAGGATTGTCCCGCAGATCAAGAATGATGCCTTTCAAATCCGGATGCTCCTTTTTCATCTTCTGGGTAGCGCGCTGAACCTCTTTACCGGCGTCCTGGGTAAAGCCCGTCAGGGAAATGTAACCGATTTCTTCATCCAGCATACCATGATATGGAACATTGTCAATCCGAATGCGATCCCGGCGGATGCTTAGTTTAATCGGATTTGCTTCACCCATCCGCTTCACTTCGAGCTGAAGTGAGCTGCCTTTCTCACCTCTTAGCAGATTGCGTACATCTGCAACTTCAAATCCATCGCCTACCACTGGCTTCCCATCGACAGAAATGACTTCATCTCCTGCTTTGATGCCGCTTTCGTCCGCTGGATAATCTTCATAGGGTTCAAGGATCAGGATTTTGCCATTGCGTTTTCCGACCAATGCGCCTATGCCCCCATATTGTCCTGTGCTCATGAAACGAAGGTCTTCAATCTCGTTTTCACTGATGTAGCTGGTATAGGGATCAAGTGAGTTCAGCATTGCGTCAATGCCAGTCCGCATCAAACGGGAGGGATCCGTATCATCGACGTAGAGAGAGTTAATCTCCCGATATAGTTTGCCGAAGATGTCCAGGTTTTTAGAAATCTCGAAGTAGTTGTCATCTACATCTGTAACGAAGCCCAGAGAGAAGGAGAGAGAGACGACCAGAGCCCAGGTAAGCAGTTTTTTCTTTTTCGACATGCGCCTTTAAGTGAAAGACAGAAATTACGCAAAGCTGTGTAAGCTACCAACGAAAGAAATTGGATTTTCTTCCCTGTGTAACATCGGTGGCAAAAAGGATGAATCATTGCCATGCCAATAAGGGAAGATACGAAAAGCGTGGAGAACCGATGGTGTCAATTCTCTATCCTGAATCCGGCTTTCTTGCGAAGTTGATGAAGCCCCTTGCGCATCAGCCGCTCAATTTGGTGATAGGGGACAATGGAGCGGTTTTGATAAATGACAATGACCCAAAGCTGCCGTTGAGAGTCTGTCAGGTGTGCTCTGAGAGGATGAGCATGAAGACGATAGGCTTCTTTGAGCCGCCGTTTCATGAGATTGCGCTTGACAGCGTGCTTAAAGTTTCTTTTAGAGACTGCGAAAGCAATCTGAACTGACTGGTCTGCCAGGGCTTCCGGTGGATCGAGGACATAAAAAAATTTGAGCATCCCAGCTCTTACAGAACTGCCATGCTCAAACAAATATTCAAAGGCCCGCTTGTGACAGAGGCGCTCTTTCTTTGGAAAGAAAAAGCGTGTTGGCTCCTCAAGGGGCGTGTTCACCGAATTATTTTTGCTTGTGACGACCTTCGTCGCTCACTGTCAGCTTGTGACGGCCTTTGGCGCGGCGTGCAGCCAATACTTTGCGACCTCCCACGGAAGACATGCGAGAACGAAATCCGTGCTTGTTACGACGCTTACGGTTACTTGGTTGGTATGTCCGTTTCATTGTAAATCAAATTTTTTGAGGAATGCAAAGGTAGGAAGAATCCGGACGGAGTGCAATGTTCGGAACAGAAATTTTGTCTTTCTTTGTGAGAAGGTTTAGTTGAACCTGTTCTGCTGGATAAATTTATTGCCAAAGATCAAACCAAAGGCACCAAAAGAAAAGCCAGCATGCTTTCGCAAAGGAGTTTCCTTCGGTATATTCAGCAAAGTCTTTGTCGAAATCTCCCCCCATATGAATATTGCCATCATTTCTGGAAGTGTCAGGTCTGGTCGCCATAGCCACAAGGTTGCTACCTATCTACACCAGCAGCTCAGCTTGCGGGACGGAATCAAGGTAGACTTGATGGATTTACATACCTGGCAGTTACCAATCCTGGAGAATCGATGGAAGAAACTGGACAATCCACCTTCAAATCTAGTCAACTTCAGTGCCTCCCTGCAAACCGCAGATGGCCTGATCTTTGTGTCCCCTGAATATCACGGTAGTTATACGGGCGTACTCAAAAATGCAGTTGATCACTATTGGCATGAATTTCATCGTAAACCAATTGGGGTTGTTGCGACCGGATCGGGAAAATTCGGTGGGATCAATGCTTCTACAGAGATGCAACAACTGATCCTATCACTGGGTGCATTCCCCATGCCC
>JBCBZF010000401.1:0-6023 GCA_039815525.1 Bacteroidota bacterium
GCACCAGACAAGCTCTCTACGAAAACCTCCCATCCTCCGGCGGTGGGCTTCATTTCCTGCTCAAACTCCATGTTGGCCTGGAGATGCAAAAAGACGCCATACATGCCACTCAGGGCCGTAAGCCCCATGCAGACCTGAAACAGACGTTGGAGGAGCGTGGTATTGCGAACAAAAAGTAAGCCCATGAGCAAGAGAGCAATTCCTATGCAAAGCAGGGGAATCAACTGCAAGGTCCCTTCAAAATGATCCAGCAGGTACAGTTCGAGGCCCGTCCCGGCCATCATAAACAAGAGGGCAGCAATCTCCACGGGTATGTATCCCGGCCATATCGGCGCGCAACACATGCGTACCGGCCCCTGGTATGGCAATTTCCCACGCGAAGTCATGCTGGCCCGCTACACCTACGGCACCGAACAGGTACCGCCTTATGAAGCGGTTCCACCGCCCGAAGTCGTCATGCACGGTGAATACCTCCGTCGGCAAGGCTACTATTGCACCAATAATCCCAAGGAAGATTATCAGTTCTACTGCCCACTTACGGCCTGGGACGAGAGAGGGAATCAAGCCCATTGGCGCAATCGGACACCCGGTCAGCCTTTCTTCTCCATCTTTAATCTTGCGGTTACCCATGAATCTCAGATTTGGGCACGTGGCAAGGATTCGCTTTGGGTGGATGAAGACCTGGATGTTCCGGTGCCTCCTTATTTGCCGACGACCGAGAAGGCAGTGCAGGATGTACGCCGGATGTATTCCAATATCAAAATCATGGACCATCAGGTCGGTGAGTTGCTGGCAGAGTTGGAGGCTGCCAATTTGATGGATTCGACCATCATCTTTTGGTATACTGATCATGGTGGGCCGTTGCCGAGGCAAAAACGTCTCTGCTATGACTCTGGCTTGAGACTGCCCATGATCGTTCGTTTTCCAGGAAAAAAACATGCCGGAGAAGTAGATGACCGCCTGATCAGCTTCATCGATTTTTTGCCAACTCTGCTTTCGCTTACAGGTCAAAAACCACCTGAATATCTCGATGGTCAGGCTTTTTTAGGAGAATATGCTGCTGCGCCACGTACCTACATCCATGGTGCAGCTGATCGCTTTGATGCCAAATACGACAAGATTCGGGCGGTACGTGATCAGCGTTATAAATACCTGCGTAATTTCAATTTGGATCAGCCTTATTATCTTCCTGTCAGCTACCGGGAACAAATGCCGATCATGCAGGAGTTGTTGCGCTTGAAAGAGGAAGGGAAATTGGATGAATATCAGGCGCAATGGTTTCGGGAGACGAAAGTACCGGAAGAATTATTTGATACAGAAAATGATCCCCACGAACTCCACAACCTGGCCGAAGATCCTGCCTATTCGGAAAAGTTGACAGAATTACGCACCGAATGTGATCGCTGGCTGCAAGCCATTGATGACAAAGGCTTGCTGGAGGAGCCCGAATTTCTCAAACGTATCTGGCCAGATGGAACCCAACCAATGACTGCTCGTCCGGAAGTCTCAATCAAGACAGGCAAAGCTGTCGTTTCTTCCGCTACAGAAGGCGCTACCCTTGCCTATCAAATTGTGGCAGAAAACGAGACCTTACAGGATCGTTGGGATGTGTATACTGGCCCCATTTCCATCAAAGATGGCGAATCGGTCTATGCAGTTGCACAGCGGATTGGATACCTGCGATCGGATACAGCAGTAGTATCCAGCCCCTGATCAGAGCTTATTGATGGAATCTCCTACCTGTACCGTTCCCGCTTCGGCTACCCGGACATAGATGCCGCGCAGGTGGAGGGGGCGACGCTCAACTGTGTTGATAAATTTGAGTGCTTCCGGGCCGAAGCGTTCTGCAAACTTTTTACAGCCTTTGTGCAGCCGGTCCGTAACCTCGAAGACGACTTCTCCAACCTGGATTTTGTCTCCTGGAAGAAGGTTGTCCTCCGTCAGATCAAAGTCAACCACCAGATTGTCGCCTGCCAGAGCTTTGTGATCATCATCGGAAGCGATAAAGGAAAGCATACGCGCATTCATCAGCGTAATCTGGCTGCTACGCTCCGGATCGCCCTCCGCTTTGGTCTGAAACCAACGGTCGCCTGCCATGCCTTCAGCAAAGCTGAAATGGCAGTTTGAGACGATCTTACGTGCATCTGTATCCGGACGAATGACCAGCATATTGACGGTTCCCGCTTGTTTGGGAGAGGCAAGGATGTGTTCCATTTGTCCCTGGATGTCTTCCTGATTTCGAGTTGAATAGCTTTTCTCCATGGTGATATGGTTGAATCATTGTGTCTTATTGTATACGGAGGAATGCGTTTCGTTCATCGGTTTTTTTGTAAAAAATCAGACGGTCCAGAAAAAGCGTGCTTTCTGTTTGGCTTTGGCGCCCAATGTCTGATAAAAAGCGATTGCCTGCCGATTATCGCCTGGTGTTTGCCATTGGATTTCAGTACATCCCAGTCGGATTGCTCCAGCTTTGACGGCTTGCATCAATTGTCTCCCGAAACCTTTTCTGCGCATTTTTTCGGTCAAAAAAAGACAATCGAGGTAAAGGTAGTGGGCAGCCTCCCAGGTAGCATATTGTGGCAGGAAAGTCGCATAGCCTTCGATTTGCTCGTCCACCTCCAGTACCAGGCAATGTAAAATAGCTGGTGCGCCAAATAATGCTTTTTTCAAGCTTTCTTCCTGCCCGTCCAAGCGGAAATAAGCGCCTTCGAATGCTGCGTGTTGCGCACACAACTCCAACAGGCGGGGGATCTCCGTTTCTTTGGGTGGTCTGATCATAATTCTCCTTCTAATACATCTTGCCGATAAGCGTTAAAATCAGGCTGTTGTGGTTGTTTGAGGATATGCCGCAACCAGGCATCCTTTTCATGCGCAATGACCGCATGCTCCCAGGTGCAGGCCATTGAGCCACTCTGCGGTATCGTCTGAAACTGATCGGCCTGGTCAAAGGGGGTGAAACGGGTGTGGGTTTGCAGCATTTCCATACCGGTCCACCAATTGAGAATGCTCCATACCCCATCTGATCCTTCATGCACAATCAGAAAGGCAAGATCATAATGGTCTTCAGCCTGCCGAAGCATGCTGGGGACCTGTGTAAGAATCGTTTGCATGGCTTCATAAGCGCTGAATTGTGGCTGGGTAGAAATGGTGTACAACTTTAGCTGCCAATTTTTAAGTCTCTCTAAGCCTCTAAAGGCAATGAAACGGGTTTTATATGGTCGGAAACGGCTCATCTCTCGTGGGCTGGAATGTGTTGATATTGGGTAAGAAAGGCTTGAAAAGCAGTCGGATCAATGGGCTTAAATACCCTTTTTTGACTGACAGGATATTTGTCTAAAAGCGCTTTTGGACGACTGGGTCTTTTCGTAAAACCACCGCCACAATTGGGACAAACATTGTGCAGGATCTTTTCTACGCAATCCGTACAGAAGGTACATTCAAAGGTGCAGATCATGGCTTCATGGCTGTCATTGGGCAAGGCCTTGTCACAGTTTTCGCAGTTTGGTCGCATCTCCAGCATATCAGATGATTTGGGGTAAAAAAGAAAAATTGGTCCACAGAATGGGGACCGGATTTCTCAAGCTGCCGGGACCAGCTTGCGATCCGTGCTGCGATTTACTCCTCCTCCGACCGGGTGCCAAGAATATTTTTCGAAATATTTGAATCTTGCTCCCTCAGGTGAGAAATTGACCTAAATACCCAAGCCAATATGGACAATCGTCAAATCATCGAACTCGTACGCAATGATCCCGCTGGAAAAGTCAAACTGGCCATCACTGATATTGATGGCATTTTACGGGGGAAGGTGATCCATGTCGATAAGTTTTTGTCGGTTGCCAAAGGTGGATTTGGATTTTGTGATGTGGTATTTGGGTGGGATGCCGCAGATGTTTCCTATGACAATGCCCAGATTACCGGCTGGCATACTGGTTATCCGGATGCCCACGCAAGATTGGATTTGCAAAGCTTTCGCCGGGTTCCATGGGACAATGGCGTGCCTTTCTTTCTGGGAGACTTTGTCGATCAAGACGGTCAGGCGCTTGCTGCTTGCCCGCGCAATTTGCTCAAAGGCATTCGTCAACGATGCTTTGACGCTGGTTTTGCGCCAGTCTTCGCCCAGGAGTTTGAGTGGTTCAATTTTGAAGAAACGCCCCGCAGCCTGGCTGAAAAAGGTTTTCATGATCCTCAGCCAATGACACCGGGTATGTTTGGCTATAGTATCCTGCGGAGTTCGCAGAAACATGCATTTTTCAATGCGCTCTTTGATCAGCTACGACAGTTTGATGTGCCCCTGGAGGGCTTGCATACGGAAACCGGACCAGGCGTGTATGAAGCCGCCATTTTGTATGGCGACATTTTAGAGGCGGCCGACCGGGCCGTTTTGTTCAAAAGTGGCGTCAAAGAGATTGCGTATCGACATGGCTTGATGGCGACATTTATGGCCAAAATCCGGGAAGATCTGCCGGGCAGCAGCGGGCATATTCATCAGAGTCTCTGGGACATCGAACGGAAAAACAATCTGTTTCATTCTGAAGCCCATGCCGAAGGCATGAGCACCATCATGCAGAGCTATATTGCAGGACAACTACATTGTCTGCCCCATATTCTGCCGATGTTTGCTCCAACCATCAATAGCTACAAAAGATTGGTCGAAGGTGCATGGGCGCCCACTACACTGACCTGGGGAAGAGACAATCGGACGACGGCATTGCGGGTGCTCAGTGGCGGTGCAAAGTCTTGTCGATTAGAGACACGGGTGTGTGGCGCCGATGCCAATCCCTTCCTCGCCATGTCTGCTGCCCTGGCCAGTGGCCTGTATGGGATCCAGAATGGTCTTAAACTTGATCAACCTAAAACCGTCGGCAATGGCTATGAAGAATTCTCCTATGGCAGCTTGCCGCGCAATCTGTGGGAAGCCACACAGGCCATGAAGGCGTCGGTCATTGCGAAAGAGCTATTTGGGGAAGCTTTTGTGGACCATTTCGTGCGTACGCGCGAGTGGGAGTGGCGTGAGTTTGCCAAAAGTGTTACAGATTGGGAACGGAAACGCTATTTTGAGATCATTTAGGACCGGTTTTAGGCCTTTCTACCGGTTTTCCCGTAGGAACATTTCTGGGAAAATGTGGAGGTAAGATTTGGGTGGATCTGGTGAATTTTCAATCACGGAGCAAGTCGCTGCGCAAATGAATTCACTAACCCCAATCCTATGTCCAGCAGCCAATTGATGAACCTCGTCCAGAAAGGTGAACTTCTCGATGCCATTTCCCTCCTGACGGTCAAACACCAGTATAAGCCCATTGTGGTGGATCAATTGGAGCGGGTTGAAGAACGCCTTGATGCTTCAGACGGAGAGTACAACCAGTTCAAATCGGGATTGACCATGCTGATCAAATATGCCGATCAAAGTGAGGAAGGATAAGCTTTAGCGCCGCCAATGAACGTTTCGATTCTGATAAAAGACTTCCCCCGGAGCCTGTTTATAGGTCTGAAAGTTCGTTGGTGGCTCATATTTTTTCCTGCGAAAAAAGAAGAAAAGTGCCAGCCCGGCCACAAAGCCTCCGATGTGTGCCCAGAAAGCCACGCCTCCTGTTGCTTCGGTACTGGACAATTCGGCCGTCCCGTTGAATAATTGGAGTAAAAACCAATAGCCCAGGTACACCCAGGCCGGTATTTTGAAAAAGAAAGGAATGTAAAAGATGGGCAACAGCATCTGTATCCGGCTTTTGGGACACAGAAATAAATAAGCTCCCATCACCCCACTAATTGCCCCTGACGCACCAATGGCCGGAATATCAGCCCCCCAATTGAAATAGATGTGCGTCCAACTGGCCGCCAGGCCACAGATCAGATAAAACGCCAAATAGGCAAAACGTCCCATTCGGTCTTCAACATTGTCTCCAAAAATGTAAAGGGTCCAAATGTTGCCGATGAGATGCAACCAGCCCCCGTGTAGGAACATATTGGTGAGAAATGGAAGATATAATGCGAGGGTACTCAGACTTTGGGGATTGCCACCTGTATAC
>JBCBZF010000330.1:0-6627 GCA_039815525.1 Bacteroidota bacterium
CAAAGAAAACGTAGGGTTTCGATTATGAATCGTTTCGTGCCGAAGCGATCGAACGTTTCAAGGCAGGCGACCGCCTTGGTGGTGGACTCCTCCCTAAAAACAGGAGTCTTTAAACTTGAAAACCAGGTACAATTAAGAGCTCAATACCTCCATCCCGCACCAATTTCACCAAACTTTCCTCAAACCCATTTGACTCATCCATCTCCGCCCCATACTTAATCAATTTTCCCACCTCCCGATCAATCGGCAGCACATCGAAAATCGCCTGTCGTCCGGCATAGCCGGTATAAAAACACTGCGGACAGCCGTTGGCGACATAATGGGTTTCGATATCATGCTTCTCCTGCCATTCAGGCAGGATGACTTCAGTGGATGCCTGTTTACAATTCGGACAGAGCACCCGCACCAATCTCTGCGCCACCACCATCCGCAGCGAAGCGGCCAGTAGATAAGGCTCCACCCCCATATCAGTCAGACGGGCGATTGCATCCCAGGCAGAATTGGTGTGGAGCGTAGAAAAAACCAATCGCCCCGCAAGAGAGGCTCGGATGGCGATTTTAGCGGTAGGTGTATCGCGAATCTCCCCCACCATGATGATGTTTGGGTCTTGCCGAAGAAAGGCCCGTAAGGCCGCATCAAAGGTCAAACCAATGCTTTCTTTGAGTTGAATCTGATTGATGCCCGAGAGATTGTATTCAATCGGATCTTCGATCGTCATGATGTTGCAATCCGGCTGATTGAGTTGGTTGAGGGTGGCGTAAAGGGTGGTGCTTTTGCCACTACCAGTCGGTCCGGTGATGAGAACGATGCCATTGGGCTGTTTGATGGCCTGTTGGTAGGCTTCAAAATGATGGGGCAGCATGCCCAAACGCGTCAAATCCAGATGCTCTTCGGAACGGGTCAGCAAACGAAGCACCGCCTTTTCTCCATATTTGCCTGGTACAGTGGAGACCCGGATATCAATCGTTTTTTGATTGAGTCTCACATTGATGCGGCCATCCTGTGGCAATCGGCGCTCAGATATGTCCAGATCAGATAGAATTTTGATACGGCTGATGAGGGCATTGTACTGATCCAGCGGGACTTCATACTTCTCAATCAACTGCCCTTCCCAGCGAAAGCGAATACGAGCTGATTCTTCGTATCGTTCGATGTGAATGTCGCTGGCTTTCATGGCCGCCGCTTCCTCCATCACTTTGTTGACAAAGCGGACAATATCGGACTCATCACTTTCTGTAATCTGCGAACGCGCAGAATGCTCCATCGGATAATGCTGCAGCAATAACTTTTGGAGTTCCGCTGTTGAGATATTTTCCAGCTGTACCTTTTGTCCCAAAATCAATTGCAGCTGGGGGAGTTTGGCATTGTCTTCTCCCACACACACCAATATTCCATCCTTTTCCTTAACCGGTACCACCCGAAAGGCATGAGCTTGTTCGGCGGTGAGGCGAGCCAGGATCCGGTAATCAATTTGTTCAGTGGTCATGCGAATAGGTGTTGGAGCGGAATGATGAAAAGGGCGGCAATGGCGAGGTAGCCAGCCAGCGGAATGCTGTGGTCTGGCGCGAGCCGTCCAGTTTTTTGCAGGATGAGATAGACGATGGCCAAAAGCGTTGTACTAACCGCATAGAGCCCCAGAAACCAAACTGGTTCAAGCCAAATGCCGAGGCACATCAGCATGACGACATCTCCTAAACCCAGGCTTTTGTCTATTACGGGTCCTTGGGTTTTGATGCGAAAAAAGAGCCAGACGATGCTAATCATCAAGATGACCATCAACCAGTTGAGGGCGATATTTTCCCAATGGATGGGATAGAAGTATGCGCTTCCTGCCAGCAGACCGAAGGCGAGCACATGAATGCGCCGGGTGTGGAAGTCTTGCAAGGCAATGCTGAGGCAAGAAAGGCTTGCGAGAATGATTGCGATCATGGTATTTTGTATTGATAAAAGGCGGGGAAAGTGTTTTTCAAAAAATCAAACAGATCTGTCATCCCGAAAAATCCGTAGCTGGGTAAAGATTGGTTCAGAGGGACATAAGATTTGTGCGACGTAAATACTCAGTCTGGCTGAATTTCTTTGGGAATGCCACTTTTATCGACTTCCCAGACATTGAAGGTTCCATCCCCATCAAAATCGGTGATGGCCGTAGCCCTGGCCAAAAAGTCATCCCGACCAGCGCGGATGATTTCAATCTGATAGTGAGCGGTTCCATTTTCCTGATTGACCAGGCGGGCGTGCTCATAGCCAATCGGTTGAAACTGATCTGCATAGCTGATTTTCTCCAGAAAATGGATCTCCTGCAATTGGGCCAGATGCTTCAAATTGGTTTTGGCCTCCATGGAATAGGTCTTGGAGAAAATGGGTTTTAAGACCGGGAAGGCCAGGAGCAGGAGGATTCCCAGGATGGCGAGAACCACCAGAAGTTCTGTCAAGGTCATGCCTTTAAGGCGAAAATTGGTTTTCATGATTTATTTCTATGGTTTTACTCATTTTGCATAGATTAACATCCCCTTTCCGTTCAGTTGTCCCCTTCAAAGGGGACGAACGGGCTTACATACAGCTCGCCAAACCCTTAGAAGGGTTGGTCGGCGAAAGGGATGTAAAAGAACGCCAAGCCATCGCCGCAGTTTTGGTTCGCTTCAACTTCATTCGCAAGAATTCTATATCTATTTTCACTCGCTCCTCGCAAGTTCCCGGATCATGGTCCGGGACGGCGCTCTTCACCCGATCGCATTGCTCAACTCAAACATCGGCAGATACATCGCTACCAAAATCACGGCGACCATGATGCCCAAGACAATGATGAGCAGAGGTTCTAAAAACTGCGTGAGTTGTTGTACCCCCGCTTCGCTTTCCTCTTCCAGGGACAATGCCATTTGTTCCATCATCTGATCGAGACGGGCGGTTTGTTCGCCCACCCGGATGATCTGGCGGAAGTAGAGCGGGAAAATGTCCTGCTGGCTGATGGCATCATATAAGCTGCTGCCCTCAATCACTTCCTTTCGGATCTGGACCAAGGCACTTTTTAGCGGTGGAAAACGAATGATCTCAGTCAGCAAAGTCAGGGTTTGATCCAGATTGACTTTGGCCGAAAGCAATATGGAGAACGTGTAGGCCAGTCGCGAGAGCTGGAGTTTGCGAATGAGGTTTCCAAGCAGTGGCAGTCTGAGCAGCACCTTGGCACTGACTCTTCGGACACCTGCTTGTCTTTGCAGAAAGAAAGCTGCGACTGAAGACAGGATCAGCCCCAATATCATCCAGAGCCCATTTTCCTGTACAAAGTCAGAAAGGGACAAGAGCCATTCTGTAATGGGTGGTAGTTTAGAATCAAAGCGCTGAAAGATGTCTTCAAACATCGGCACCACAAAGGCGATCATGAAGGTTAGTACCAAGAGAGCCACCACAATGACAGCAACAGGATAGGAAAAAGCCTGAATGATTTTGCGCTTAAGGCGAAGGCGTTTACCATAGAGCGCAGCCAGATTGGTGAGGATATCCGCCATCTGACCGGATTCTTCTCCGGCTTTGAGGTTTTGAATTTCAAATTCTGAGAAAAAGTGTGGCTGATGGGTTATGGCCTGAGAAAGGGGTAAGCCATCTTCTAAATGCGACTGTAGCTGCTCAAGCATGGCTTTTATCTTCTTGCTGCTCGCCTGTTCAATCAGCACAGCCAGACAATCCATGATCCCGAGGCCTGAGCGTAGCAGTATGCCCAGCATCTGATAGAGCTTTTGGCGCTCCTTGAGTGGAAAGGCCTTGCCAAATTGAATATTCTTCTCCCAGATGGAAGGTACTTTCTCCACTGGCTTGGTTTGGTAAACCGATTGATATGTCTGATCGATTTTCATGGCCGGGCGCGTTTGGGAAGTGGAAAGATATTTTCGCCGGTAATCAGATCGGTCCAGATCAAACTTTGCTGATTGAAGTGTATGGAAAGTGTACCCTTACCAAAGAGGGTATCGACTCTCTGGTCAACAAAGCGGAGCAGCATGCTGTCCTCCGATTGGTAGCGGATCAACAGTTCCTGCTTAGCATCAAAGAGCAGCACATTTCCGCCTTGCAATTGAAGTTGCGCAGCCTTTCGCAGATCTTGCTGCACTTGATGATGAATCAGAGCCATATCGTAGGTCGCATTGACCTTTTGCTCATAGCGAATCTGGAACTGTAGGAAGGTCCGGAAGGTGAAAAAGCCAAGTGTCAGAACGGCACTGGTGAGTGCCAATGCGAGCAGCATTTCCAGGAGGGTAAAACCTTTGAGGTGCGGGGTGCGGGGGGCAGGGGGCGAGCCTTTGTCGTGGTATGTGATTACATTCCTCATTGGCCTATTTGTTGATTATTCCACACATATTTTTTGCGGGTTTCCAGCAGTCGTTCGCCCCAAAAGCATTGGACCTGTACTTCATAAAGCGCCGGTTCCAGCTGCAGAACAATGAGTTTCTTTACCAATCGTCGCCCCATGATTTCTCGTTCTGATTCCAGAACCTCTGGCTCAATGGGTTCAGCCAAAACTTGCCTCACCAGCGTACGGCTTTTGAACACCTCTGGAGGAGAATTCAAGCTGGTTAGCCTTTGAAAAAGTAGCATCCCCAGCGTGAAGACCAGACCAATCATGGACAAACTGACCAACACCTCAACCAAGGTGCTACCTTTGAGGGGCGAGGAGAGAGGAGAGAGGGGCGAGATCGTCTTATGGTTCATTTTTCCAGCCATTGAATGAGTTCGTGCTTTTCGGTCGGAAAGATGATCGGGGCCACGAAATTCCGTAGGGGCGTTTTGCGAAATACCCCTACAAATTTTCCATCCAGAAGATGGTTTCGAAAAAGAGCGGCTGGGGTTCGCACCAATAAGCTGCCAGTCGTGGTATGCCCCTGTACAGTTCCCCGTACATCGAGATGATAACTGGCATAAAGTGTCCCTTTGATCTCTGCCAAAGGACCAACAAAGCATTGATCATCTCGAAGCGGCTTTTCCCGTATGAGGTGTGGCAGGAATAGGATACTGCCGGAAACTTTCGCATTTGCTTCGATCCGGCAGCTCGCTGATTTGTCTGGTCTTCCCTGGACCATAACCACTGATGGATACGAGAGTTCCACGCCTGCTTCCACGATCACAGACTCTTTGGCGAAGACCTGAAGCGATCCTCTAAATCCAGAGCGAATCCGGATCTTTCTAGCCATCAGGATACAATGTTCCAGTTTAGCATCTGGTCCAATGATGATTTCATCAGCCGCTTTGATCAGACATTTCCCTTTGATCGCAACCGACCTGACTTCATAACTGCCAGTCGTCTCATAGATCTTGGTCTCTTCAGACCAGGGATGGGCTTCGGAAAAGCCATCCAGTATATATCGATTGGGATCAATGGCTGGTGATAGCTTTTCCAGCTCAGTGAAAATGGGGTTCAGCAATTCTATCTCTAAGCCTGGCAGACTTTTCCGTCTATCGCTCACCCTGCCATCGAAGAGCTTTCCACCAGTAAATACTGCATTGCCAATTCTGCCACTGCGAATCCCCGCTGGTGGCAGGCTAAGGTTTCCTACCAATCGGGCATCTCCCGCTAAAGTCAAGGGCTGACGCTCATCCCGTAGATAAAAGCTTAAGAGTTGCTGACCTGTGAGTGTCCGGCCAATCAAAGCCGAACGCGATGCTTCGGCTGGACCGTGTTTGGCCGTAACATGAACCAAGCCCAGGAGTCCCCAGGGCTCAGGCTCGATGATACAGTGATCGATGTCGCTATCGAATAGATTTTGGGACCAGTTTTCCTGTAGGGACAGGGCATGCCCTGTCCCTACCGAAGAACCTAACCACAGATTCAGGCCCGACTGCAGATTGTCTTCTGCCAATTCCTGATAATACTGTCGGTTAAGTAAGCTTGCCTGCGCGTAGTTCATGATCAGGTATCCAGCCAGGAGCATACTGATCACGGAGGAGATCAGAAGGGTGTAGATGAGGGTGCCGCCTTTGAGGTGCGAGACTCTTGAACCAAACACTTGTGTCATCCCGGCCTTTGAGCCGGGATCTTTTCTGTTGAGTAGATCCTGAAATTCATCCTTACCAAAGGGAAAGACTTTACTCAGTCTGTCAAAGACTTGTTTGAAACGATATGGCCTTTCCGGAAATTTCATTGTCTCACCACATACAGACTATCGGCAAACCACACTTCGATCTGCGTCAGTTCCACTTTTTGAATCACGATTTTTTCAATGGTATCTCCCGCTTGAATGTTTCGCGGACGATCTTCATACAATAGCACACCTGTAATTCCTTCTCCCAATTGCACCCCACCTTTATAACTAAGCTTCGGTATTGGGCGCCGAACCGGATTCGGGTTAATAAGGGTACCACGACTCACCGGGTCTGGGGTTGGATTCTGATAGGCAAAAACTTCCTCCTTTGCCTGAGGTGCGTTTAAGAAAGGATCGCCATAACTTAACAGCAGCGAGAAAGGTACATTACCCTGATTGGTATCTAGGGAAAAGCTTGGCTGGACTTTTGGGATTTCGTTTTTCACTTCACTTCCGCAGCCATCCACAAACTGCATCCCCACCGCAATCCAAATCAGGATCACACCCGGAATGAGCACCTTATTCCATTTCTGATTGCGCATCAACGACTGATTTGAAAGCG